>CAYIZR010000010.1:0-13884 GCA_964367755.1 uncultured Christensenella sp.
TAGTTATTGTATCAGTCTTATATTCTATCAGTCTTCGACGCGAAATTTACGGTTGAGGGATTCCGCATAATCAACGCGCCGAGAACTGCATAGACAATTTTATGGCGCCACCTTTGATTTCATCCACACATTCTGCATCCCAGCCTTCCAGCCACATGACCACGGTATATTTCACTACCTGTCCTGCGCTAAACACTAGGGTCTCGACACTACAAATTGTTGTCGCCGACATAAATGCTGTGGTTATATATGGTACGCTGATATCAAGGTGCGCTTCGGGCGTTCCGTCAGCTTTTGGCTTGGCGTATATTTCTCTTTGCCCATTTGTTATTACCATTATTCTTACGGCATCATCTACCGCTTTATGAACATCTGTTATTTTTATACTCATCCCATAAGATACTGCAACCGATGAGGTGTTCTTCATATAAAAGGAATACGCTGTGTATTTTTTGCCTCCGATATCGTTTTTTGGTCCGTAACCTTCATCGATATCTGTTGGAATAACTCCATATGTTGTATTTGTAGCGTTTTTTAGTCCTTCTGCGCTAAGAACTGAGGTGATACCTGCCCCCTCAAAGTCCCCGTTTTCGCTTAATGTCAGCGATAATCTAGTGGCTTCTTCTATTCCGATAACAAAACTGCCGACGTTATTTCCGTAAATACTAAAGCCTATTACTACAGAAATCATTACTCCGGTTACCGCAACAGAAATTAAAGATATCTTATGCAGAAACAACCTCATCGCCCACGGTTTTAACATTTTTTTTATCATTCATCATTTTCCTAAAAAAAATTGCCAGCCCGACCGCTAATACACCGCGTCAAGATGGCAACTGGCTGTCCTATTTTTCAAGGACCCTTTAGTTTTGCGTCCCTATTTTACAATAGGTTTGCTTTTATTATTCTCTCATATTATTACTATTTTCTTTTTTTCCCAATAAAAAAGCCATTATGCTCTTTATTAAGAACTAATGGCAGCTGGCTGTCCTTTGCTTAGGACCCTCTAGTTTTGCGTCCTCATCTTACGATAAGTTTGCCTTTTCATCACAACTACATAATATTCTATCTAACAATCTTTGTCAACTGTTTTTTATCAACTTTTTTTACAATCAAAAAAATATTTTTTTAAGAACTGCTTCTGGTTTTTCACAATATCTTACTTTTCTGCCGATAATCTAACCGTTTCTGCCAAGGTAGGGTGAGCGTGTATTGTCTTTTTTATATCTTCTCTCTTTAGTTTGTTAACAACGGCTAAAGCAAGCTCCGCAATTATATCTGTTGCCCTGCTGCACATAACCACCGCACCCACTATTATATTATCCTTATTATATATAGTCTTTACAAAACCGGCGTAACAATCTTCAATCACAGCCTTGCCATTACCGCCAAAAGGAATTTTACTTGAAGTAAAGCCCTCTTGCATTTCGGTATCACCAACGCAAGCTATTTCGGGATATGTATATACACAGCTAGGTACTATACTTAAATCAATAGGTGGTTTCTTGCTTGCTATCATATGCGCCACGTTGTCAGCTTGAGCTTTGGCAAGGTGAGCAAGCTGTATTTTGCTAGACACATCACCTACTGCATATATATTATTAACGCTGGTTGCAAAATATTCGTCAACCATTATTCTTCTGTCATACTCTACTTTGGCATTTTTTAGTTTTAAGCTGGAAAAATTGGCGTTCCTGCCCACACTTACAATTACCTCATTACTATCGATAGTTTTTTCATTGCCTTTTATTTCTACGTTAACAACCAAATTTCCGCCATCCTTTTTTACAGACAATACTTTTGCTCCGGTTACAATATCAACTTTATTTTTTCTGAGAGCCAATGCAAGATAATTGCTTGCATCCCTGTCCATCTGGGGAAGAATCCTTCCTTCTGCCTCAACAATAGTCACTTTTTTGCCAATAGTGGCCAAAAAACAAGCAAATTCACAGCCAATTACTCCGCCACCTATTATCAATACTTTTTCTCCGCTAATTCCTTTTTCCAATACCTCATCGGAATTTTTTGTATATTCAATTCCCTCTAGATTAAGCTTAGCAGGAACAGACCCGGTAGCAATAATTATGTTTTTTGCCGAAATTTGAGTGAAAGCTCCGTCCTTTTCTATATTTACAGTATGATTATCTACAAAAGACGCTTTGCCCTCAAAATAATCCAGTCCACTTTTCTTAATCAAAAATGCAATGCCATCTCTGAGCTTTTTTACAACGCTATCCTTCCTTTGATAGACCTTTTCCATATCAAAAATTACGTTATCAACGCTAACGCCAAATATATTTCCATTTTTTGCGTTTTCGTAAACTTCTGCGCTTTTTAGTAAGCTTTTTGTGGGGATACAACCTCTATTTAGACAAGTTCCTCCAAGTTCTCTTTCTTCGATTAAAGCTACGCTTAAACCAAGTTTGGCGCACTTAATTGCTCCATTATAACCTGCAGGGCCTCCGCCTATCACTATTACATCATACATAAATATTGCTCCTTATCTGGCAGTTTCTCTTATTTCCAGCAAAATTATATTGGCTATTTCTTTTTCCTTTTCGTCCTCAAAAACAACTTCTTTGTTAGCTTTTAGTAGTTCAACCTTGCTCAGTATTTTTGGATAAAGACAATCGGTAGAATAAGCTACAGTCTTGCCTAAAGCATCTTTGTGAAGAGTTATACAGCCCCACTCATATCTGATAGTAGTTGCAGAGGTATCCTTTGGCCAAGACCCAAAAATATAATCGTTAGACGAATATTCTTCCCGCAAAATAGCCACTTCTTTTTTTGCTTTTATGTCGTCGAAATCAAGCTCTTTGGCCACTCCGTATTCATTTTGGAAAGCTTCAATTAAAGCTTTTGCCAATCCTTTATACTCTATTTTGGGATTTAGTGTTTGTAAGTTTATTATTCGGCTTTCTACCGACTTAACACCTTTAGCAAACAACTTTTCTTTGGAAACTGATAGATATTTTGCCATAAAAGAGGCATCTAGCTTTATTAGCAAAGTGCCGTGATGTAGGCAACAAATATTCCCGTTCAAAAAAGCATTCCCCGAAAACTTCTTTCCATCGGTTACAATATCGTTTCTTCCGTTAAACTCAGCATCAATTCCGTAATTTTTTAGGGCCTCAATAATAACTTTTAGCTGCCTTCTTATATCGTATATATCCTTATCTATAATAAAAGAAAAATTTACATTGCCTTCGTCGTGATAAACAGCTCCTCCGCCGGTGGTTCTTCTGGCTATTTTCCCTCCGTCGTCAAGTAAGGTATCCACGTTGCATTCGGCGTAAGGATTTTGATTTTTTCCTATTACCACGGTATTGTCATTTTTCCAAAGGAACAAGCCTATATCGCCATTTGAAGCGGTATTAACTAAATAGTTTTCTACCGCCAAATTCAAATATGGGTCAAATTGTTTACTACAAAGTATATATGTTTGCACTAAATTGACATCTCCTTTTTCTGCTGTTTATGGGCAAAATATAAGGGAACATAAGTCAGCAAAGCTACCGCTGCCGCTATAAAGAAAAGCTCAGTACTCGGAGCAAAACCACTCTGCGCACCTGTTGGATAAAACATAGTTATAGGTATGCCAATATTTTTTATAACAGGGTTGGCTATAGCGGGTCCTATTACCATTGGTATACAGACGTAGAAAAATAACCTTACGCCTTCTAACTGCCCTCTTTGGGTTTCGGGATAGAGATTTTTACACCAAATCATTAAGGATTGGTATACTACCATATATCCTCCTCCCACAAAGATTACTCCTACAATAATAGTTATTATTTGACCTATGCTTTTGTTTGGGGATAAATTAGTAAACCCCATAATAATAAGCCCTACTATATTGCCAACTACCGCAATGGCTATTATGGGTACAAACTTACCTTTGTTAATAAATTTACCCGCAATAAAAGTAAAAGGCACGGCTATAAGCAGCCCAACACCTAAAAATACTCCTGCTAAACCCTCTTCAAACCCACAACTATATATAAAATAATTGGTCATATGCGGAAAATATATATTAAAACTAATAAAAAACATAGAGAATATAAATAGCACAAGCATCAACATTTTATTTTTTGCAAGCAACTTAAAATTAAACGCGCTACCGAATTGATGCCAAAAGCCTTTTTCGTCAATACTTGGCTTTAGCGTTTCGGCATCCTTTAACTTAAACATTGTATATAAGCCTACAAATATTACAAAGGCGCCCATAATCGAGAAGAACCATATATAATCAAGCTTTTCTATAATAAAGCCGCCCAATACCGAGCCAACTATTGTAGCAATTACCGGCTGAACGGCAATTACCGCGCCTAAGCCACCTCGATTGCCTTTTGAACTTATATCCGTTGTCCATGGATTAAAACCGGCATCGTTACCTAAGGAGCCAAAAAAGCTCATTACAGCGTCGGCAAAAACTACCATAGTTGCTATTGCCCACAAATTACGTAAGGGCAAAAATTCGGTTAGTCCAAACAATATGGTGGTTACACCCCACATTAGATACCCTACTACAATAAAAGGTTTTCTTTTTCCCTTTCTGTCGCTCCACGTTCCCGATAAAAAGGTAGATAGCGTAGAAACAATGGCGCTAACCGCTACCATCCACGTGATAATGGAGGAATCTGGCGCGATTTTGGCGTAAACAAAACTGTTAAACCACTGGTTCTCGATATTCCAGCAAAGCTGTCCGGCTAATCCTGCAATCCATATAATAATCCAGTTGTTTGCCGATATCTTTTTCTTTTCTTCATTCATGGGTATAGTTGAATTATTCATAATATCTCCAGATACTTATTGAAATTAGTATACGCTTTTTTGTTTAATTTTTCAAGCCTTAAATATCGCTGTTTATTTTTTCATCAAAAACGCGCTGAATTTTCGAAAAACAGGCTGATAATTAAATACTTTGTCCATAAGTTTGCCCGAGGCGGATATTATAGGAGCATTTATAAAGGAAGTTATTACCGTCCCTAATCCTATGCTATGATAACTGGTTGTAAGAATATTATTCCACTGAAAGCTTTTCGCATCACCAAAAAGGGTAAAGGCAAGAATTGCCGACAACACAAAGCTGCCCAAATCATAAAAGAATTTTGTCTTATTTATCGGTAAACGGTATTTATCGGCAACCTCTGCCACAAAAAGCTCGTATATTTGAAGGGGCATATAAGTCCTAAAGAAAAAAGCCACACCTATCGCAGTAATTACGTCACCTATAAAAAACATTATCCATCTAACATATACCGCAGTAAAAGGTTCCGGCGATAAGACAAAAAGCCAAAAATCCAATACGTAACCGTAAATTATTGCCACAACAAAACATAAAATATATCGAACATTAAAGCGTCTTACTGTAAGACACAATAATATTAGCAAAATTCCTTGAATAATATATTCTACCATGCCAACGCTAAATCCGCTCCAAAGAGTAGCCACCGCTTCGTATATTATAAATGCGGGAGCTGCTATCATTGATACGCCCAAGTCGGCTTTTTTGCATAAACAAACACCTAATGCAACTAAAACCACACCCAGCACCCAAGAAGCCTCGCCCATATAGTTAATTTTTGTTATTTTGTTTTTTGTCAATTCTTTCTCCACAAATATATTAGATATATATTATAAAGTCTTATATTATCACTTTTATATAATATACACAATTATTTTTTACTAAAATTAGCTCAGGAAACCATATATGTAGGTTCAGATACCCTAAAATGCATCATATTATATATTAAGTGCATACAGTAAATATAAAAACTTGTAAAAAGTCGTTGACAAGGATATTCTCGCCGTGTTATGATTAGAAAAAATAAAGAGGAGATCTATAATGTTTAGCATCGTAATTAGCCTACTCGTCATTCTAGCCATTGTCATTATTATTGACAGGGTTAATTTGCGTTTTGCTAAAAGTGTTAAAATATAGATAAATACATCTAAATTGAAAGCCTTACAGCAAAACGCTGTAAGGCTTTTTTAATACACCTAAGGAGGTAAATATGATTTTATCAGGCGCTCAAATTTTGATTGAGGAATTGTTGCGGTTGAAAGTAAAAACCGTTTTTGGCTATCCCGGAGGAGCCGTTCTAAATATTTATGACGAGCTCTACAAAAACTCCGATAAGCTCAACCATGTCATTTCCGCCCACGAACAGGGTGCGGTTCATGCCGCCGACGGTTATGCAAGAGTTACCGGAGAAGTGGGAGTTGTTATTGCCACCTCAGGTCCGGGCGCTACCAATCTTGTTACCGGCATTGCCAATGCATATCTGGATTCTGTACCGCTTGTTGCCATAACCGGCAATGTTGCAAGTGACTTGCTTGGAAGGGATAGTTTCCAGGAAGTTGACATAGTGGGTATAACTCTTCCCATTGTTAAGCATAGCTTTATTGTAAAAAACATCTGTGATTTGGAAAAAATAATCAAAGAGGCATTTTATATAGCCTCCGAGGGAAGAAAAGGTCCCGTTCTAATAGATATCCCTAAAGATATCCAAATGACAAAATACCAATACTTAGGTTATGATTATTCGGAAATACAAAAATACGAAACCGACTTTGATGCAATAGAAGAGGCGGCAAAGCTAATAAACAACAGCAAAAAGCCCTATATCTATTGTGGCGGCGGCGTAGTATCGTCCAACGCATCTGACCTTATTATTAAGTTATCGGAAAAGCTTCACGCGCCCATAGGCCTTAGTATGATGGGCATATCAGCCGTTCCCCACTCCTACCCTCTTAATTTAGGTATGACGGGTATGCACGGCAAGATAGAAGCATCAACTTGTAAATCAGAATCCGATATGGTAATAGCTGTTGGCGTAAGATTTAGCGACAGAGCTACAGGAAGTAAAGTAGCTTACGTGGAAAATCGCAAATTTGTTCACATCGATATCGACCCTGCAGAATTTAACAAAAACATACATTGCGATATTACTGTTTTTGGTGAAATAAATACTGTTCTTACTAAGCTTTTGGAAAAGGTTGAGAAAAAACAGCCAAGTGATTGGTTCAAAAAGCCAGCAAAAAGTACTGGTAGCGAAAACAAAAAGGCGTTTTCTCCCAAAAACATAATAGAAACTGTTAACTCATATTGCTCAGAAAATACAGTTGTAGCAACCGACGTTGGTCAACATCAGCTTTGGACAATGCAAAGCTATAAGTTTTCCAAACCGCGTACCGCTCTAACTTCGGGCGGACTTGGCACAATGGGTTACGGTTTGGGCGCCGCTATAGGCGGTTGCATAGGTAATAACAGAGAACGTACCGTGCTTTTCACAGGAGATGGAAGTTTCGGAATGAACCTAAACGAATTGGCTACTGCGGTATCGCAAAATCTACCAATTGTAGTAATTATTATGAATAATGGCGTTTTGGGTATGGTTCGCCAATGGCAAAGAACCTTTTATGCAAGCAGGTATTCCCAAACTACTCTAAACCGCAAAACTGACTTTGTTATGCTATCCAAAGCGTTTGGCGGGGACGGCTACCACGTAAATACTTTGGAAGAACTAAAGGAAGCGCTTAACGCTACTTTCCAAAACAACAATGGTCCTACTGTTATTGATTGTCATATCAATATGGACGAAAAAGTTCTGCCCATGATTCCCCCGGGCGGTTCACTGAAAAACATAATACTGAATTAGGAGGTGCATTATGATGGAAGAAAACATTACTTTAGACATATTAGCGGTAAATATTTTCGGAGTCCTTACAAGAATTACCATGCAGTTTTCCAAGCGAGGCTATAACATCGATTCTTTAGTGGCAAAAAGCATCGCAGGCACTCAATATTCCCAAATACTTGTTGGACTGAAAGGCGACAGCTATGTAAAAGATCAGCTAGTGAAACAAATATCTAAGCTACACGACGTAAAAAAAGTTAATATAATATAAAAAAAGGAGATAACAAAAATGGCAAAAATGTTTTATGAGAAGGATTGTGATATGAACGTATTGAAGGACAAAAAGGTGTTGGTAATTGGCTACGGCAGTCAAGGCCATGCCCACGCAATTAATTTGTTTGAAAGCGGAGTAGATGTCAAAGTGGGACTTTATGAGGGTTCGAAATCTATCGAACTTGCCAAAGCTGTAGGACTAGACGTTGTTACAACCTCTGAGGGTGTAAAAGAATGTGACGTTGTTATGCTTTTGGTAAATGACGAAAAAATGTCGGCCATTTATTACAATGATGTTGCTCCTTATTTAAGGGAAGGCATGACTATTTGCTTCGCCCACGGCTTCAACATTCACTTTAACCAAATAGTTCCACCCAGTTTTGTGGATGTAATTATGATTGCACCCAAGGGCCCAGGTCACACTGTAAGATCACAGTTTGCAGAGGGTAAAGGCGTACCTTGCCTTATTGCAGTATACCAAGACTTTACCGGCAGTGCAAAAGCAACAGCGCTAGCTTATGCTTGCGGAATAGGCGGAGCAAGAGCGGGTATTTTGGAAACTACTTTTAAGGAAGAAACCGAAACCGACCTGTTTGGAGAACAAGCAGTACTTTGCGGAGGAGTTACCGCCCTTATGAAGGCAGGCTTCGAAACTTTGGTGGAAGCAGGCTATCAACCCGAAAGCGCATATTTTGAATGCGTTCACGAAATGAAACTAATTATTGACCTAGTGGTATCAGGTGGCCTATCTATGATGCGTTATTCTATTAGCGACACTGCTGAATACGGAGATTATTGCGTAGGCAAAAGAATAATAACCGACGAAACCAAAAAGGAAATGAAAAAAGTTCTTGGAGAAATACAGAACGGAGAATTTGCTAGAAACTGGATTTTGGAAAACAAAGCCAACCGTCCGTCCTTCCTTGCTAAAAGAAGAATAGAAAAAGAACACCTTGTAGAAAAGGTAGGCGCAGAACTCCGCGAAAAAATGAGCTGGAGGAATAACAGTGAAAAGTAATGTAATAAAAAGTGGCCCCGAAAATGCCCCAAAAAGAGCTCTGCTGTCGGCTATGGGCTACGCGCCCTTTCAATTAGAGCGCCCTTTGATTGGCATAGTAAATTCTTACAATGAAATTGTGCCTGGCCATACTAATTTGATGCAAATATCCCGCGCGGTAAAAGACGGGGTACTTGCAAACGGCGGTACTCCTATGGAGTTTAATACCATTGGGGTTTGCGACGGCATAGCTATGGGACACGACGGAATGAGGTACTCATTGGCGACTAGAGAAATAATTGCCGACAGTATAGAATGCACCGTAAATGCGCACGCTTTTGATGCCCTAGTATTTATTCCTAATTGTGACAAAATCGTCCCCGGTATGCTTATGGCGGCGGCCAGGCTTAACCTGCCTTCTATATTCGTTTCGGGCGGCCCTATGCTATCTATTGACGGCAAAGACCTAAACTCTGTTTTTGAGGGAGTAGGCGCCTACGCGGCAGGCAAAATAACCGAGAAAGAACTAACTTGCATAGAAAACACTTCCTGCCCTACTTGCGGTTCCTGTTCGGGTATGTTTACCGCAAACTCAATGAATTGTCTATGCGAGGCATTGGGAATAGCTTTGGAAGGTAACGGCACTTTGCCCGCTGTCTATTCTAATAGGCTAGTCCTTGCAAAAAAAGTTGGCTTTACTATTATGGAACTCTATAAGAAAAATATAAAAGCTCGTGACATACTCAATCAAGGCGCCTTTACTAACGCCTTAACTACCGATATGGCTTTGGGCTGTTCCACAAACTCAGTACTTCACCTTATGGCTGTCGCTAACGAAGCAAAAGTTTCACTTAACTTGAGTACAATTAACGAAATAAGCGAAAAAACTCCCAATTTGTGCAGACTTGCCCCCGCAGGTAATTATCATATGCAAGACCTATACGCAGACGGTGGAGTTTATGGAGTTATGAAAGAACTTGCCGATAATAATTTAATTGATACTACCCTTATTACCGCATCTACCTTATCTGTGGGCGATAATCTAAAAAATGCAGGCAAGAACAATCAAGGCGTTATAAAATCCTTCCAAAATCCATACACAAAAAGCGGAGGACTTGCCGTACTTTATGGCAACATTTGTAAAGACGGAGCTATCGTTAAAAGAAGCGCCGTGGCAGAAAATATGCTAAAGTTTGTAGGCAGCGCCAAGGTTTATGACAGTGAAGAAGAAGCCGTTAAGGGTATCTTTAATAAGGAAGTTGTCAAAGGCGATGTTGTTGTTATCCGTTACGAAGGTCCAAGCGGCGGCCCGGGTATGCGCGAAATGCTCACCCCAACTTCAGCTATTGCAGGTATGGGACTATCTTCTGACGTTGCGTTAATTACCGATGGAAGATTTTCGGGAGCAACAAGAGGAGCTTGCATAGGACACGTATCTCCCGAAGCCAAAAAAGGCGGACTAATTGCTTACGTAAAAAACGGTGACAAGATAGCAATTGACATCAATAATTATTCTCTTGAATTACTTGTTGACGAAAGTGAAATAAACAACCGTAAACAAAATATGCCAATTAAGGACATAAAAATAAGCGACGGATATCTTACACGGTATTCCAAACTTGTATCTAGCGCAGACAAAGGCGCAATACTAAGCTAAATAAGGGAGTAAAATATGCTAAATTTAGACAATGTCTACCGCGCCAAACACGCCCTCAGGGAAGTAATATACAATACCGACCTTATCCATGCAAAATCTCTTAGTGAAGTAAATGATATTTATTTGAAAACAGAGAATTTGCAAATAACCGGCTCCTTTAAGGTAAGGGGAGCATACTATAAAGTATCTACCTTGAGTGAAAAACAACGGGAAAAAGGCATTATCGCCTGTTCGGCAGGCAATCATGCTCAAGGCGTGGCGCTAGCCGGAGCAAAACTTAATGTAAAAACAAGAATTTTTATTCCAAGTTTGGCACCTCTTTCCAAGATAGAAGCTACAAAAAAATATGGCGCTGAAGTTGTTTTAATTGACGGAATTTATGACGATGCTTATATGGCAGCCAAAGAAGAAGCAGCAACAACGGGCGCTAATTTTATCCATCCTTTCGATGATGAGGATGTAATGGCAGGACAAGGCACAATAGGACTAGAGCTATTAGACGCGCTGCCCTCTCTTGATGCGGTAGTAATACCTATAGGCGGCGGGGGCTTAGCAAGCGGAGTAGCTTATACTATTAAGACACTTAAGCCCTCTTGCAAAATCTACGGGGTTCAAGCGGCAGGCGCCTCTTCTATGTTCCAATGGGTACATACAAAAAGCCGTTCTTGTGAAAGTAAGGTATCTACTTTTGCCGACGGAATAGCGGTAAAAAACCCGGGAGAACTTACTTGCGGTATTTGTGAAAAATATCTCGATGGAATCGTTACAGTCACCGAAGATGAAATAGCAACAGCTATCCTTACCCTCATGGAACAACAAAAGTTGGTATCGGAAGGGGCAGGAGCGGTAAGCGTTGCGGCAGTAATGTTTAATAAACTGCCTATAAAAAATAAAAAAGTAGTTTGTATTGTATCAGGGGGCAATATCGATGTTACGATACTCTCGAGAGTTATTCACCGTGGATTATTAACATCGGGACGACTCTCTGACCTTGGTATAGAACTACTAGACAGACCGGGAGAACTAAAAAAGATTTCCTCAATAATTGCTGACCTTGGAGCAAACGTAGTGCGTGTAAATCATAATTACGGTTGGGAAAACAGCGATATCAATGGTTGCTATCTAAAAATATCTTTAGAAACAAGAAACCACGAACATTTAAGGCAAATAAGAGAAGCTCTAATAAAAGAAAAATATAAACTGATAGGAGGAGTGATATGAAAAAAGTAATATCTACTGAAAACGCGCCAAAGGCAATAGGTCCTTATTCTCAAGCCATACTAAATGGCGATACTTTGTTCTGCTCGGGACAAATAGCCATTGTTCCAAAAAGTGGAGAAATCGAAGGAAAAAACATAGCCGAACAAACTTATCAGGTTATGAAAAATATTAGTGGCGTGCTTAGCGCTGCCGAAATGACGTTCGCTGATGTAGTCAAGACCACTTGCTTCTTGACAGATATAAAAGATTTTGCCGAGTTTAACAAAATATATGGTGAGTTCTTTGTATCAAAGCCGGCAAGAAGCTGCGTCGTTGTAGCTGCACTACCCAAAAACGCTCTAGTAGAAATCGAAGTAATTGCCAATCATTGTGACGTAAAAGATTAGTCAAACACTAAAAAAATCTAGCTTTTACTACTTTTTTTGACGTGCTTGCTTACGCGCTTAATTATAATATTGAAAAAAAACCGTACTTTTTTGAATATCTCTCAAAGTACGGCTTTTTATTAGGTTTTTTAGTAATAATTATAATGTTTTGGCGATTTCTTTAGCAAGCTCCCCTAACTTTTCTATTTGTGCGCATTTTACTGCCGACTCTATACTTATACATGGAGCAATCACACTAATGTTTTTCATAGATGCTATTAACTCTGCCATAAGCCTGCCTGATGCTGGTGCCCAAGAACCGTTTTCTATAATAGCTGCATAACGGTTTTGGAAAGCGTGCGCCTTAAGGTCGGTTAAAAAGTTTTCCATCTTTGTAAATATTCCGTTGTTGTAGGTTGCGCTGGCAAACACAATATGGCTGTATTTGAAAGCTTCAGATAATAAAATAGAAACATCTGTTTTGGAAGAATCATAGACTTTTACCTTACTAACGCCCTCCTCTCTAAGTAGCTTTGCCAAAATATCTGCGGCGGTCGCTGTGTTGCCGTAAATAGAGCCGTATACAATAACAACTCCTTTTTCTTCGGGCAAGTAGCTACCCCAGCACTTATATTTTTCCACAAAGTAACCAATATTACTCCTCCAAACATAGCCATGGAGCGGACAAAGCAAATTTATTTCTAACTTACTTGCTTTACTTAGTAGCGCCATTACTTGATTGCCATATTTTCCCACAATATTAAAATAATACCGTCTTGCCTCTCCTAATTCTTCATTAGCAAAGTCAACTTCATCGCTAAAAAGACCGCATAAAGCGCCAAACGAGCCGAAAGCATCGGCTGAAAATAATATTTTGTCTTTTATTTCGTATGTTACCATTACCTCTGGCCAATGTACCATAGGCGCGGTAAAAAACTGAAAAGTATGCTCTCCTATTTCTAAGGTGTCACAATCTTTTACAATTATAAAGCTATCCTCTATGTCTGTGGAAAAAAACCGCTGAAACATACCCTTTGTTTTTGCTGTACCAACAATCTTTGCTTCGGGATAGAGCTTAAAAGTTCGCTCTAGTGTTGCCGCGTGGTCAGGTTCCATATGATTAACAATTATATAATCTAATTTTTCTCCGCCAAGCGCCGCTTCCAAATTTTGGAAAAACACCGAGCTTACCGACTCATCCACGGTATCGATTAGGGCGTTTTTTTTGTCTCTAATTAGGTATGAATTGTAAGAAATACCATTTTGCAAAGGATATATGTTTTCAAACAGGTTAATCCGTCTGTCGCTTGCTCCGACATAAAATACATCTTTAGTAATTGTTCTGATATTCATTAATTCCCCCTAGTTACCTTTCCAAAGTCCGTGCAAATTACAATACGCATAAGCTGCTAGTAGCTTTTCGCCTTGATTAAGTAAAAAACTACACTCGGGCTTACTCCCAATAACAAGGTCTTTTTTGATAAAGCCTTGATCTGTTTCGGCTAGCACAAAAGAGATATAATGTTCTTTTATCATAGGATGCTCTACGCTGCCCACTTTTACAGTGATTTTATTGCCTTCAGCAACAACTACAGGAATGTGTTTTTCTACCGAAGCCTCCACGGTATTGGGGATAAGCTCTTTCATTTTTTCTCCACAGCACACCACAGGCACGCCACTGTCAACCAAAAAATTTACGATGTTTCCACAATGTTCGCATTTGTAAAA
>CAYIZR010000011.1:0-13660 GCA_964367755.1 uncultured Christensenella sp.
AAAATAATGAGTAATACTGTTATGACCATTTTCGGAATAGGATTTATTTTTGTTATGACAACGCTGGGAGCTATGATGGTATTTTTTTTCAAAAAAGAGATTTCGCCCAAAGCTAACACATTATTTTTAGGCTTTGCAGCCGGCATTATGATAGCCGCATCTGTTTGGTCTTTGCTCATTCCCGCAATAGAGGGTGCCGAGGGGTATGGCAAATTTGCTATGGTGCCTGCGGCAATAGGATTTATTATAGGTGGATTGTTTTTGATGCTGCTTGACAAAATTATTCCTCACTTTCATAAGGGAACTAATGAAGAGGAAGGACCGCATACATCCCTGAATAAGACGACAAAGCTTTTTATGGCGGTTACAATACATAATATCCCCGAAGGCTTAGCCGTTGGTTTTGCTTTTGGCGCGGCGGCAATTTTGGGAGAACACGCCGCATACATTGCCGCGTTGGGCTTAGCTATAGGTATAGGAATACAAAATTTCCCCGAAGGCGCCGCACTATCTTTGCCGATGAAAAATATAACCAATAGCACAAAAAAAGCATTTTTATACGGTATGGGAAGTGGAGTAGTAGAGCCTGTTTTTGCAATAATTGGTTATTTTTTGGCAGCATACGTAGCTGTTTTGCAACCGTGGCTACTATCCTTTGCGGCAGGTGCAATGATTTTTGTTGTTGCCGAAGATTTGATACCCGATTCCAAACTTATCGAGCGTCCCCATTTAGGAACGTGGGGTGTTATGGCAGGTTTTGTGGTTATGATGGTCTTAGACGTGGCTTTTGGTTAAAAATATTTTTTGTTTGTTGGTAATTTGCGTATCCCCTTGGGGCTTCTCACCCTCATTTTGTGCAAAAAAAAGAAGTGATAAAAATCACTTATTTTTTTGGCGCGCCATGAGGAGTAACCTTACTTGTGTTAACGGTATATAGACTAATTGCGGCTAAGCGAGTGTTAATTGTGAATTAGGTTTTGTCTACAACGGTCAGATTGCCCTTTGGGCAATTTGCGTATCCCCTTGGGGCTTCTCACCCTCATTTTGTGCAAAAAAAAGAAGTGATAAAAATCACTTATTTTTTTGGCGCGCCATGAGGAGTTCGAATCCCCAACCTTTGGTTCCGTAGACCAACGCTCTATCCAGTTGAGCTAATGGCGCAAGTATTATTACCACAATATTATAGTTTTCTAGAAGGCAATTGTCAAACAAAATAGGGAATATGTTGATAAAAACTTATTCCTGAGGAATGTATAGCCCTTCTTCCAAAATTATATCAATATAATGGGTAAGTTCTTGTTTGTTAATTTTCATATGGCTACTGCCTACGTACATCATACCCAGGTTAATAAAGCCCCCCGCCAAAAATCCGGAAATAATACTTACAGGCAGACGATATTCTACCTTTCCTTTATAAAACAAAAGCATATCATAAATACTGCGCTCAACAACACGTCGTAAAAGTTCTTGTACGACGTTGTTTTTGTTATTAGCAAAAATGCGGCAAACTCTGTTATAATACTTTTCTATGTAGTCGAACATTATTATTGCAGCAAGACGGGATAATTCTATTAAAGATAAATGCTTTGACCGTTCGGTAAAGCCGTCAAAAAGATGCTGTCTTAGTTCGTGAAAGGCACTATAAACCAAATGATATTTGTCTTCGAAATGAGAATAAAAAGTAGTGCGGTGGATATTTGCTTCCTTGCAAATATCCACAACGCTTAATTTGTCAATTTGTTCATTCTCTAATAGTCGAAAAACAGTATCGAAAAGAGCTTTTCGGGTATTATGTTTTCTATAATCTTCTTTGTTTTCCATATTATTTTAGTTTTCTTTTTACCAAAAATAGAGCGTATACTATGTCAAATACAACCGCTATTGCAGGTATAAACCAATAAGGATGCCAAGTGAGCATTTTGGAAAGACTAAGCATAACGTATACGATAGTAAAAGAAACGGGAAGAAAAACCATTAAGCTAAGATTAGCTAATTTGCTCTCCGTCAAAAAGTCATATATACATTCTATTCCCGTCGTCAAAATAGCCATTATCAGGAAAAGTAGCCAGCTTGTTTTCCATACGTCTGGAGTTAGTACAGAATAGCAAAGATATGCTACAACGGTGGATAAAATTATGGCAATGTGCAAAAATGGACGGCCCAAGGCATATTTTTTCTTCATTATCAAAACAACGCAGGTGTATACTGATAAAACAACAATACCGCCCATAAAGCCTCCTGCCAAAATTAGCCAGCTAGTACTCCACGGCATTGCCTTAGTTAAGCTTACGGCAAGATATGCTCCTACCACAATAACAGAGAAAATAAGGCAATAAATTAAATAATTTAGGGCGCGTTTGGCTTGGTACTTAGGGTTGACCGTTTTTTTGAAGTTTTCTAAAGTTTCTCGGAAGTCACCTAATTGTTCTATACAGCTTTTGTAGATTTTGTCTTCATCTTTTTCTCCTGCCTTGACCATATCATCGGCTCTTGCCATTAGATTGTCCAAAAGCTCGGCTTTGTAGGCATCCGCTTCTTTGCTGCTGGCAACAAAACGGAATTCAATTTCTAAAAATGCGCGAAATCTTTGTAACATATTACCCTCCAATAATTAATTTGTTTAATATTAGGCTTATTTGAAGCCATTCTTGTGATTTTTGTTGATATTGCTTTTTACCTTCTTCGGTAATTGAATAATATCTGCGTCTTGCGCCCTCAAAACCTTCGCCCCAATAAGTAACGATAAGACCGTCACTTTCCATTCTACGGCAGGCGGTATAAATTGTGGCATCTTTGATGTCAAGCATGCCATCGCCCATTTCAATAATGTTTTTACTTATTTCATAGCCGTAGCTGTCACCGCTTAGAAGCTGTCGCAAAATAATAGTTTCGGTGTGCCCGCGTAAAACGTCGCTGCTAACTGCCATTCCTTCCTCCGATATATAATGTGTTTATATACATAATAACATCAATATGTATTTTGTCAAGAGTGAGTTAATAAAAAAAAGAGAAAACCGCCACTTTTTTTTAATGGCGGTTTTAATTATAGTTTTTTTATACGTTTTTTGGTAGATTTATAACCGAACCAATTTATTAGCATCAGAGCTACTGTGCCTAATGCCGAAATAAAAGTTAGACTCTTAAACTCAAGAGATAGCCCTTCGGCATATTTTGTGTATTCGGCAATCTGGGTAGAGGAGACTGAGGCGAGTATCTTTGGAAGTAACATTATTATTACCATAGGGATACCTACCAAAAATACGTATGGCATCCAGCCAAGTAGCCTAGCAAGACCTAAGCCTACGCCTTTATTTTTGAAGAATAATTTTAATAGCGCCTTTATAGCTAGAAGAGCCCATGCAGCCATAACCACAACTAAGAATATAGCAAGTCCCTTAAATACAAGGCTAATTTTATTTAACGTATCCTCGTTCATTGAGGATACAATTTTTTCTGTTACCGCCATAGAAATATTTTCTACAGTAGCTTCGTCTTCGCCTTCAATATCAATATTCAAACTGTCGCCCATTAATGATAGAGCGATGTTTGCCGGAACAATTGCGCCGTTTTCGTCACCGTATTCTTCAATAATATTATCATAAAAATCACCAACATTTGCTTCGCTTTCTGCCATTAGTTGGGCTTTTTGTTCTTCGGTAAGGTCGGCATTTTCTATTTGCGTATTTACCAAATCAATAAGGTCACTTTTTATTTGTGCAGAATCAGGAGAGTCGCTTAGAAGCTCATCAACAAGGTCATCTACACCCGACAAATCCAAGTGAGCATTTTCGGGAGCAAGAGATTCTGCCTCTTCTGCAATAGTAGAATTTATTTCTTCCACAGCCATAGCTACGGCAAGTTTCATTCCTGCCGAGAATATGCTTTTTATAATATTGTCTACGTTGCTTAGTATTTCCGAAGATGCGGTGTTAAGAGCCTTGGTAACTGTTTCGTTATCATCTCCGGATAAGGATGTAAACAATACGTCAGGGGATATGCTCAAGCCTATTTCAAACTTTGCTTGCGCGGCAATGCTTTCAAAATCGATGTTGGCAAAAAAATCTTCCTCACCTTCTTCCAAAGGCTGCGCTCCTGAAGTATTTTCAAGCAAACCTTTCATAATATCTTCGGACATTTGGTAAGAAATGCTAAACTTCCAAAAAGTCCCTAGCGCCAAAGAAAGTAAACACGCAATAGAAATAAGCGCTATGATAATGTTGTAGGGAATGAGCTTAAAATTAAGTTTCCTTAGTTCGTTTGTGCTGTTATAGTCTCCTCTTCTCATAATTACTCCCATATAAAGTGGATTTAGAATTTTTTAAGGCTTAACCGAAAAGAGAAAAGCCTTAAAAAATAATATATGCGTTATAGTTAGGTATTATTGACAGGTATTTTGAATAAAGCAAGCAAAAAATTGAGTGGCTTTTACTAAACCGTCAATATCACACCTCTCGTTTAGAGCGTGTATGCGGTGTTGATCGTCCATGCTGACCAAAAATGGAGTAAAACGATAAACATTGTCGCTTACTTTATAATAATATTTTGCATCGGTAGCCGCGATAAAGGGATAAGGCGCCGGTATGAATTTTTCGAAAACTTGAGTAATTGATTTTACCAAAACATTATAGATAGCGGTATTGGTTTTGCTTACAGGCGATGGGTCGAAACCAGGATTTAGCTCGGTTACTTCGATGTTTTTGCCCACAACCTTTTGGATATGCTGTTTTACCTCTTTTTGAGTTTGTCCAATATTTATTCTGCAGTTAACAACGGCAGTAGCTTTGGTTGGTATAACGTTGGGCGCACTGGCCCCTTCCATTTGTGTAAATGCAAAAGTGGTACGTAAAATACTATTTGTAATAGGATTAACCAAAGATAGTACGGCTTTAAGTAAGGGGCTTAGTATATCTGCATTAACAAACAAGAACTTATAAAGAGGTTTCATATATGGTGCAAGTGTTTTGAATGTTTCTTTAACGGGCTTGGACCAATAACTTTTCATAGGTATATGTTTTAAGTCCAAAATAGCCTCGGCAATGGCATCAACCGCACTGCGTTTTTGCGGAGCTGACGCGTGTCCGCCGTCTTTTCTGGAAGTAAGAAGATAATCTACATAGCCTTTTTCGCAAGTGCCGATAAGCGCCACCATGCCGCCTATGCCAAGAAGACTACCATCGAGGACTGTTCCGCCTTCGTCAATAACAAATTCAAAGCGAATTCCGCTTTTTAATAAGTATTCAGAAATCTCATAGGCTCCGTCTTTACCTGTGTATTCTTCATCGTGTCCGAAACAATAATAAATTGTTCTTTTGGGTACAAAACCTTGGCGCAAAAGTAATTCTAGGCCTTCTAAGGCTGAAATCATTTGTCCTTTCATATCCTGACTGCCACGCCCATAGACATAACCGTCTTTAAGAACTCCTCCAAAGGGGTCTACTTCCCAGCCTTCACTAGGGGCGGGGACTACGTCTTGGTGGGCAAGAAAACAACCAGGCAGTAAACTTTCGTCCTCTCCTGGATATTTAATTATTAAACTATAGCCATTGATGATTGTTTTTTCGGCTTTTGCGTGAATTAGTGGATAGGTTTTTTCCAAAAATTTGTGATAATCTAAAAAAGGCTGATAGCTTTGATTTTCGGTAATTACGGTAACGGTTGGTATTTGTACAGCTTGACTCAAATGCTCAGCAACCTCGTCTTTGTCCACATCTATTGGGGTGTACCCATCATTTTGCAGAGCCTTTGGCCGTGCTAATGCAGCGCGGATTATCATAAAAAGTAGCAGCGCGGCAAACGCGCCTAGGATGCATAAAAGTACAATAGTGCCTGTTTTCATTATTCATCTCCCAGTATTAAAAATATGTAAATATTATAAAACATTTACACCTATTAGTCAATGGATAATTTTTCGCTAGGTATTCGATAATATAATTGGAAACAATCCTAAATTATATTGACTTTGGGAGATATTATATATATAATGTTTATGCTATATGTTTAGTTAACTATATTTAAGTTAAGCAATCTATTTGCAATATATTTATGAAATAAATCTTACGGAGGTTTTCAAATGAGTAAAAAAATGACTATTGATGGGAATACCGCGGCCGCTCACGTAGCATACGCTTTTAGTGAGGTAGCAGCAATATATCCTATCACACCCTCCTCGCCTATGGCAGAGAATTCCGATGAATGGGCTGCTCAGGGCAGGAAAAATATGTTCAATCAGGAATTGCGTATTGCAGAAATGCAATCGGAAGCAGGCGCGGCAGGCGCAGTGCACGGCGCTCTATGCGCAGGAGCTTTGACCACCACATTTACCGCATCTCAAGGTCTACTTTTGATGATACCAAATATGTATAAAATTGCCGGAGAGCTAATGCCTTGCGTATTCCACGTTTCGGCGCGTGCGCTAGCTGCTCACGCACTTAATATATTCGGCGACCATGCTGACGTTATGGCTTGTAGGCAGACTGGTTTTGCTATGCTTTGTAGCAATTCGGTACAGGAAGTTATGGATTTAGCTTTGGTTTCTCACCTTGCAACACTTAAGTCCAAAGTTCCTTTTATACACTTCTTTGACGGTTTCCGTACCAGCCATGAAGTAAGCAAAATCGACGCAATTGATTACGACGATATGAAAAAGCTTGTGGATATGGAAGATGTAAAAGATTTCAAAAAGCGCGCTCTTAATCCTGAGCATCCTATTCAAAAGGGTACCGCTCAAAATGGCGACATTTACTTCCAAAACAGAGAAGCTTGTAACGTATATTATGACAAAGTTCCTTCTATTGTGGAAGATTGTATGAAGCAGGTAGAGAGTATCACCGGCAGAAAATATAACTTGTTTGACTATTACGGAGCCAAGGACGCCGATAAGATAATAATAATGATGGGTTCGGGCAGCGAAGCTTGCGAAGAAACCGTTGATTATCTAAATTCACGCGGCAACAAGGTAGGACTAATTAAAGTAAGGCTTTATCGTCCTTTTGATGTTGCTAAGTTTGTTGAGGCTATACCTGCAACAGTTAAGTATATTTCTGTTCTTGACCGTACCAAAGAGCCCGGAGCTATGGGAGAGCCTTTGTATTTAGACATTTGTTCGGCGCTTCGCGGAAAAGATTATGTTATCTTGGGCGGACGTTACGGTATGGGAAGTAAAGAGTTTAATCCCACTATGATAGCCGCTATCTATGACAATATGGGCGGAGCTAACAAAGACCATTTCACCGTAGGTATAGTTGATGATGTAAGCAACACATCGCTACCCTCCGGCAAGCTTATAAACGCGGCCCCTGCAGGAAGCATTTGCTGTAAGTTCTATGGACTAGGCAGTGACGGAACAGTTGGCGCTAATAAAAACTCAATCAAAATAATTGGTAACCACACCGACAAATACGCTCAAGGTTATTTCCACTATGACTCCAAAAAGAGCGGAGGAATAACTATTTCTCACTTGCGTTTTGGAGACACTCCCATTAAGAGCAGTTATCTAATTGATAATGCCGATTTTGTGGCTTGTCATACTCCTAGCTATATTTACCGTTATGATATGGTAGGCGACCTAAAGGAAGGAGGAACATTCTTACTTAACAGTATTTGGACTCCCGAAGAAATGGATGAGATGTTACCCGCAGCTGTAAAAAATCAAATTGCCAAGAAAAAAATTAAGTTCTATACCTTAGACGGTAATAAAGTTATTGCTTCTATTGGAGCTACAAGGGGTGTTAACACAGTAATGCAAGCTGCTTTCTTTAAGCTTACTGAGGTTATTCCTTATACCAAAGCCGAAGGATATATGAAAGAGGCAATTAAGAAGACTTACGGCAAGAAAGGCGACGCTGTCGTTAATATGAACTATGCCGCTGTTGATGGAGCTATAAGTAACCTTATTGAGGTAAAATACCCCGAAAGTTGGGCAACAACTACCGAGGGCGCTCCTATGGTAAAAATAAACGGTACTGAATATTTCAAGAATATTGTTAATCCCATACTTAACCAAAAGGGCGATACATTGCCTGTAAGCGCTTTTAACGCTGATGGTTCTGTCCCTGTTGGAACATCAAAATATGAAAAGAGAGGCGTAGCAGTATCTGTTCCCCAGTGGAATATAAATAATTGTATACAATGTAACCAATGCTCTTTGGTATGTCCTCACGCGGCAATTAGACCTGTTTTGAAGACACCTGAGCAACTAACTAACGCTCCTGAGGGATTTTCAGTTAAAGATGCCAACGGCTTTAAGGGTTATAAATTTAGAGTGCAAGTTAGTCCTTACGATTGTACAGGTTGCGGTTCTTGCGCAAATGTATGTCCCGCTAAGGAAAAGGCTCTTACCATGGTGCCTATTGCCGACGCTATCGAAAACGAAGCGGCAAATTGGGAATATGCAGAGAGCTTGCCCGAAAATGACAATATTTATAAGAAAGATTCCCCTAAGGGAAGTCAGTTCTCTAAGCCATTGTTCGAATTCTCAGGCGCATGCGCAGGTTGTGGAGAAACACCTTACGTTAAGCTTGTTACACAGTTATTCGGTGATAGAATGATTGTGGCCAACGCTACAGGCTGTTCTTCAATTTACGGAGGAAGCGCTCCTACTTGTCCTTATACAACAAACGATAAGGGTCATGGTCCTGCTTGGGCAAACTCCTTGTTCGAGGATAATGCTGAATTTGGTTATGGTATGAACCTAGCTCTTACTCAAAGAAGAGAAAAAATTAAGGAGCAAATGCTTTCTATTATGGATAGCGTAAGCGAAGATGCAAAAGTAGCTTTCAAAGAGTGGATAGAGGGTATGAATAATACCGAAGCAAGCAAAGTAGCTTCTGATAAAGTTAAGACAATATTAGAGAGCGAAAAGAGCAACAGCGAAATCATTAGTGACATCAAAGACAATGCAGATTGTTTGGTAAAGAAATCAGTTTGGATTTTCGGCGGAGACGGATGGGCATACGATATCGGTTACGGCGGATTAGATCACGTACTTGCTATGGGCGAAGACGTTAATATTCTAGTTCTTGATACTGAGGTTTATAGCAATACCGGCGGACAAGCAAGCAAAGCAACACCAACAGGTTCAATTGCTAAGTTTGCTGCAAGCGGGAAGAAAACCAAAAAGAAAGATTTGGGTATGATGGCTATGAGCTATGGTTATGTTTATGTTGCACAAGTTAGTTTGGGCGCAAATATGAACCAAGTTGTTAAGGCAATGAAAGAAGCGGAGAGCTACAACGGACCTTCCTTGATAATAGCTTATGCTCCTTGTATAAACCATGGAATCAATATGGGTAAGAGCATTGCAGAAATGAAAGGCGCTGTAGATTCTGGTTACTGGTCGCTATATCGCTTTAATCCTGAGTTGGAAGATAAGGGACAAAATCCATTTATACTTGACAGCAAAGACCCGACTACCGACTATAAGACTTTCTTAAAGGGCGAAACGAGATATGCTAGCTTGAACAAAATGTTCCCCGAACATGCTGAAGCTTTGTTTGACCTTAATGAACAGGAAGCGGCAAAGAGACGCGAAACTTATAAGGCTTTGGCTAACAAAGAATAAACCTTTATTAAAAACAAAAAAAGCTATCTGCAGAAACTGCAGATAGCTTTTTGCTTATAGGCGGGATAATTATTTATGAACTAGTCTAATTACCATAGCCGTCATATCGTCGGCATGGGAGGAAGACAACCTTATTGTATCCGCCGTTATTGCTTCGGCAATATCTTGTGGATTTTTTGAGAAATCGCAACTAAGCAGAGTTGCAAAGTCTTCACTTGACATTGTATCGGTTACACCGTCGCTAAGCATAATCAAAATATCGTCGTTTTTTAATCGACGTCGTTCTATATAAGGTTCGGCTTCTTCAACAATGCCAAGGGGCAGAGCAGAGCCTTGGACGGTTTCTAATCTATTATTTGTAAGGACATAACTTTCTCTTCCGCCTTGCTTAATAAAATCAACTTCGCCGCTCTCTAAGTCGACAACAGCCAAATCAAGGGCGCTAAAATCTTCTTTTTTGCGGAGAGCAAGCAATCTTGAAACGCAGGCAAAAATAGCTTTGTGAGAAAAACCCGCTTTATAAAAGGTCTCAATCAACATAAGCATATGACTGCTTGTATCGTGAGCATTTTCACCGGTACCCATACCGTCGGATAGCACGAACATAATTTTGTTTGGGGCAATTTTTACTGCTTGCCTTGTGTCTCCACAATGCCTTCCTTCTTTGCTGACAACGCTTTCTCCATATAAAACCTTATATCGAGGCGCCAAAGAGTAATTTAGGCTAACCATTCCCTTCACCGCCTTTACTCGACTTACTTCTTCCATACTAATGCCCACTACATCGGACAGGATTTTTGGCAAGGCTATTTTGTTAATATCGCATTCTCTTACTATTAAAGTGACTTCTTTTGGTATCTCATTGTCGGTATATATTACTACGTCTGTAGCTATTATGTTGGCATAGCCTAATTCTTCGATTAGTTTTTTTTCCAAAGCAGTATCAAACGTTAAGGAGCTTGAGAGAGATTGTGAAAGTTCGTTTAAGAGTTCGCTAACACCTCCTAGCTGAGAGACAACCATTTCTTTACCTTGTTCTATGCCGCTTTTTCGCTCTTGCATTTTGCGGTACTGCTTGACGGTATCATTAGCTAAGGATATTAGCCTGGATAGTTTGGTACAGTTTTCTCCCAAATTTATCCCCGCATCAAGCAAGGTAGCTTTTCCGTTGTCCAAAGCTGATAGTACTAGCTTAGATACAGGAGTGGCGGTATCCCCCATTTTATCACGGCAACGAGCGTACCTAGGGCAAGTAAAACAGCATCCCTGGCATACTGCGTAAGTCAAGGTTTCGGGTGTTTCTTCAACGGGATTTTCACTGACAAGAAGCTGTTGCATCTCATAGAAAGCCGAAGAAATTCTATTTAATTTTCTGCCCATTTCTTCACGGTCACGATTAACAACTGTACGCAAAGCAAATTTTTGCTGATAACTTTGTTTGATATCGGAAAGTCTGTTATAAATTTTTTGCGGAATGAGTCCGCTAATTATGCATCCTGCAAGGGCTGGTATTGCGCTAATAAGGTCAAAGTTTTGTAGCAAAAAATAATCAATTGTAATATAACCAAAAATAACGCCAAGCGCGCGCAAATATGTTTGGGCGGAAGATAACGACAAACAAATCAGGGATAAAATACAGGTTATTGCAGTAAAATTAGGGTCGCTTGTCGCTATAGTTGCCCCTATCCCCATTGCGCAGGCTAAAGGCATAAGTTGTTTTTTGTCGATGTTGGAAAGAAAAATAATAGACGCGGTAGCCAAAAAATAAAATATTCTAACGTTAAAAATTGTAACGGTACTAAGTCCTATGCTTAATGCAATAATAATCAATGCCGCTGCAAAATATTCTTTGGCAGAAATGCGGTATCTAAGTCCCCTTATCAGAACAGGATAAAAAACTATTACCGAAATATAATGAAAAGCAATAGAAATTACCACCCCGACAACGGTCAAAGCAAGGACACTCAGGGTTTGTGTGAAAAATAGCATTACAGGTATCTGAGATACTATTATTAGGATACTATTCTCAAGCAATAAAACTTTTTTGCCACTTTTATAATGTATTAGCGCCATTACAAAAACTACCAAAACTACAGCTGAAACGCACATTAAATAATCTGTGGAAAAATTTATTATAAGCGCAGAAAAAGCGTAGGTAGGCAAAATAATAAAGGGGTTTTCTTTGCAGTAGAAAAGAGCAAATAGCAAACCAACGCAGAAGCCGAAAAGCCCCAAAAACTTTTCCGCCAAACTAAGTAATAAAAAAATAATGGAATAGATAAGAACTTTTGCAATAATATTTTTTGCCATAATCACCTTTTTTTCCGTTAAAAAACAGTATAAGGGCATTATGGCGGTATTTTTTGCAAGATTTTCGTGAATTGAGAGGTATTTTGTAGTATTAGATTCCGTAAAGGGATTTTGAGGAAAACTCAGGCTGGCTAGTGATGTTTATACCAAGTTTTCTTAGCATGCTCAAATCGATTTCCGGTAGCATGCAAGAACTGTGCGCTTCGCAGTCCTTTAGCTGTTTTAGGCAGTTAAAGGCAGTTTCTACCATAGAATCTGGGACAGCGCATATACTGAGAGCCGTCAAAACATCAGCCAAATTTAGTTTTGCTTTTTGTCCGCCTAATATTTCTTTTTTCAACTTTATTATAGGTTCAAGTACGCTTGGTGAAAGTAACAAAATGTCATCATCAATATTTGCAAGTGTCTTCACCGCGTTAAGAACAGCGCTAGAGCAAGATGTCATAAGTGAAGTAGCTTTGCCGCAAACAATACGCTTGTCAGGAAGCTCAATTGCTACCGATGGTTTTTTTGTCTTTTCGGCTTTGTCTAAGCATGGTTGAACAACAGCTCTTTCGCTGATTGTTATTTTGTTTTCGTTCATCAAAAGAAGTATTCGTTGGCTGGGAGTAAGGTCACAAAGTCCTTGTTTGTAGTCACATGCCGCCTTGAAATAACGTCGGATTATTTCTTGCCTAGCCGTTTTGCGAACAACAGCGTCGTCAATAATAGCATAACCTGCCATATTAACGCCCATATCGGTAGGGGATTTATACAAATCCTCATCACCTGTTATTTTACTAAGAATACTTCTGACAATGGGGAAGCATTCTATATCGCGGTTGTAATTTACAGTGCTTATTCCGTACGCTTCTAGGTGATAAGGGTCTATCATATTTACGTCGCCAAGGTCTGCCGTTCCCGCTTCGTAAGCAATATTTACCGGGTGACGGAGTGGCAGGTTCCAAATAGGGAAGGTTTCATATTTTGCATATCCTGCTTTTACCCCTTTCTTATATTCATGATATAGTTGACTAAGGCAGGTGCCAAGTTTTCCGCTACCAGGTCCCGGCGCAGTAACTACAACTAATGGCATTGTGGTGGTTATATAGGGGTTGGCGCCATAGCCTTCGTCACTGACAATGGTATCAACATCGGTGGGATAACCCTTGGTATAGCGATGGATATAGGTCTTTTCTCCCCGTCTTTTTAGCTTGTTTACGAAAAGGTCGGCAGCTGACTGGTTACTGTATTGGGTAATTACTACACTGTTGATTAGTATTCCCATTTCTCTTATCCTGTCAATTAAGCGCAGTACATCCATACCGTAGGTTATGCCAAAGTCGGCTCTGATTTTGTTCCTTTCTATATCGGCGGCGCTTATTACAAAAATAATTTCCGCTTTGTCCTTTAGCTTGTGAAGTATATTTATTTTTGAGTTGTAGGCAAAGCCTGGCAAAACGCGGTAAGCGTGCATGTCGTCAAAGAGCTTCCCTCCGAATTCCAAGTATAATTTATTGTCAAAACGTTCTATTCTTTCTAGTATTTTTTCTGATTGCTTTTCAATATAAAGCTCATTGCTAAAACCGATTTCCATGCGACCCTCTCTTGTACTTTTGTTAACAAATATTTATTATACCCTATTTAATAAAAACTGGCAACGGTATTATGAATTTCCTTTATTTGGTTTTTCAATGGGAGGGAATAAGAATCAATGGTTGTTTAAGGAATAAAACTTATTTTCGACAGCGTATTTATTGACATCTATATCTTATTTTAGTATTATTAATTAATATATTATCAATTTATGGA
>CAYIZR010000012.1:0-12582 GCA_964367755.1 uncultured Christensenella sp.
AGCTAATATAGAAACAGAAGAAGAACAAAAGGAATAAATGAAGATACTCTTTAATCATACACTGAGAAGCATAAAAAGTAATCCAGGTCAGTTTTTTGTCATAACTCTGACAATTATTGTTATTACCTGTATGCTTTTTGTGTCGCTTACTGTTGGTGATTTGTTTTATAATCTTCAGCTATCCTTAAATTCCAGAATAGGAAAGGAAGCGGATGTAAAAATTGAAGGTATTTTTTCGGAGGCGCGCCTAAATGAGTTTTATGAAGAAAATGCCTCTTCCATAGAATATATAGACACGTATATGCAGTATGGAGGCTTATTTAGGAGTTTTTATAGTGAAGACTCCTTAAGTAAGGTTATTTTGATTGAAGCGACAGACTTAACCAAGTTTTATGAAAGACACAAAGACACTTTGACATTGTATCAATATTATGAGTTTAGCTATCAATACCCTGAGGTTTGGATAGGCAAGTCTTTTGCTATGGAAAATAATCTCAAGGCAGGGGATACTGTGGAAATATATTTAGAATATACAAAAAGCTACCAAAAAATGACCGTTTCTTATATATTTGAAAACTACGGTATGTTTGCCAACAGCGTTATAAATAACGTTATGGTAGACTTTTCTACGGTAAGTAGCCGAGGTATTTTAACCACCGCTTATTTTTCCTTAGAAAACGGAGTGGATTCATCGGCTTTTAGTGATTCGCTTGGTAGCTTTATGAACAATAGCGAACTAAAAATATCTCCTGCGGTAGATTATAAAGATATTAACCGTGTTGTTTCTAATAATCAACAGCTACTCAATGTTGCCTTAGTCTTTATTATTGCCCTTATATTGTTTATTTTATTTACTTCTTATCTAGTAATGGCAAAAAGTCGGCTCAACGAATTGGTTACTTTCAAAACAGCTGGAGCCACAAATATGCAACTCATTCTTATTATGATATTTGAGGGGGTTGTTTATGGAGCGGTGGGCGCGCTGATAGGTCTGATTTTGGGTAGGGCAGGAATGGCGCTTGCTGCTAGCAAGGTTATACCCAATTTCCCTGATGCCGTTCAATATAAAGCAACTGATTATTTGTTATCGTTTTTGCTTGGTATAGTAATATCGGTTGCGGCGTCTATTATTCCAGCTGTAAGAGCAAGCAAAGATAGTGTAAGAAGTTTGTTATCAGGAAGCGTAAAGGAAATAAAAAAGCCGCCTATTATATTGGTGCCTTTGGCTATTTTGCTAACCGCAGGTTGTGTATTGCTGATAGTTTTTGTACCTAATATATCTGTAATTGTATTGATATTTTTGTTAATTGTTATGGCGGTTTTGATAATGACCGTTATGCCTTATGTAATAAACGGCATCTCTCATCTGTTTAATAGGGGAAAAGGTACTTCAAAAATAGCATTTTTTAGTGTAAAAAGAAACTCCTTTAATCAGACGTTGTCAGGACTAATTGGCAGTGTTATGGTATTTACATTTTTGGTCGTTAGCATAATAAACGTTATTGTTTTTGCGCTCAAGCCATATAATGAAAGGTTCCAAAGTGATTTTGTGGTAGAAAGCGTGGAAAGCTCTAACCTTAAATCAACAGCAACAGAAATAGAAAGTGTTTATGGTGTAAAAAACACCTATTATTATGGTTATGATACCTTTATTTGGCAAAATGGGAACCTAAACGAGGAGTATACAGTATATGGGGTTGACAATTCACAAGCGGTGGAATATATAAGCGAGGGTGTAAGCGCATCGGCTTTGGATGCTTTTTCTAATACAATTCATGCGGTAATAGTTAGCTATGATTTGTTGCAGCGTTTTGATTTGAAAATAAACGATAAAATAAAACTTGATTTGGGTAATAAAAATAGCGGAATAAAAAATACCCTTTACGGAGAATTTACCATTGTAGGTGTTGATTATGCGATGACAAAAAACGATAGAGTAATGATTATTTTTAACGATGCTTTTATTGTTGATAGAGAGGTCTATAATCCAGATGGCAAAATGGTTTTTGTTTTGACCGATAAAAATGTGCCAAACAAAGATTTGTACTATGATTTGCGAGATAGATTGGAAGGGACTGGTTATATTTTGGAGTATAATGACTGGGCTTACGCAACTAGCGTAGGAATAAAGGGAGTCATTAGTTTACTTAACATTTTGCAAATAATGATTAGCTTGGTAGCTTTTATCGGAATAATAAATTTGACAATAGTAAGCAGGCTGGAAAGAAATAGAGAATTTAATATTTACCGTTCGGTAGGTATGGACAAAAAAGGCTTTGCCTTGCTTTCAGCTTGTGAAGGGCTAATAATTGGGTTTAGTGGCGGAGTAATCGGCTTCTTTATGTCGGTTGTGCTAAATAGACTTATGCCTACCTTTGCAATAATGATAGACAGATACCTTGTTAGTAGCATTGTGCCTATAAGTATACCTATAATTATTCTTTCAGCAGCCGTTTTGTATATGGTTACTTATTTTGTTGTTGCGATAACTAATAAACGCAGACAGGAAATAGAAAGAAATATTTTGTAATGCTATGATGCTTTTTGCACCCCGAGCACCTTTTTTAATGCAATAACTATGGGGGGAGTAACTACTGTGCAAACTATTATTTCCAAAATTGAATTGCTTATTATAATTCCTGACACCCACTGAAAGGATATTGCGCTTCCTCCACCCAAAATTCTTCCATTATAAAATAATAAAATCATTCCCAAAACACCTACGGTATTGGTTATTACGCCTGCCATAGCGCCTGCTGCATAGCCAAAAAGTTTAGGCAGTTTGGGAAATAAAACAAAAATCGCTTTGGCAACGTAAAAAGCTACAACGCCTATAAGTATCCTTGGTGCTATGCTTACTAGTGGGTTATAAAATGCAAAACTTAATATACCGGGGCGCATAAAACTTCCCGTTAACGAAATAATACCAAAAAATAAACCTGTTATCGCTCCATTAAAGACTCCCATAATCTCTGCCGAAATAATAATGGCAATTATAGGTACAATAGCTAAGCTCAAAACACCTATATAAACAGGAAAAAAGAAAAATAACAGAACTAAAGCGCAAAGCAGAGCGTTAATAGCAATGACCTGGCTTTTTCTGTAACCGTTAAATAATTTCATAATGTTCTCCGCAAACTGTTTTTATACATTTTACACAATTAAACTGGCACTGTCAAACAAGGAAGGAGATAAAATTAAGCAAACAAAATATTATTGCCAAACGCTATATTATATGATATAATTTTTTATAAATATATAATAATACCTAACATTAGAGTAAAGGAGATTTCCGATGGGTTCAAAAGTATTTAAGATTCTTCTAATTGTTGTATTTGTAGTTCTTTTAGGCGGGGTTTCTTTCTTTGCCGCTAGCGGTTACAAGGCAGGTTCTGTTGAGCTTGTAAAAGTGGAGGATATTCACATTCCCGAAAATGTTGACGACGAAAAGCTGTTTGGGCTTTTCTTTTATAATTCTGATGGGACTTATAACCGTAGTACAGAGGCCAAAGAGAACATAAATTTTGACCCGAACAAGCCTACAGTAATATTTTTTCACGGCGTCCAGTTGGATTTAGGTTACCACGATAACGAAGTTATGGTAAATGCCGGAGGTTGGGTAGACGCAGGTTATAATGCCGCAAGCTTTTTTTGGAGTCAGATGTCAGACCTTTTTCCTAATGTATGTGTAGATAGTGTTTGGTCTAGGGAATATATTCCTTTCAAGTATGAAAAAGACGGAGTTGCGGTAGAAGAAACTACCGATATGCTTAACTATAGTTTAGCTGAATGCTTTGTTGCATATTACGTAGACTTTATGACACAGTATGACTATAATGGTAGCTTTATCAATCTCCAAGGACTAAGCTTGGGCGGCAATATGCTTACTGCGGTCAATAGTTATTTATTAACCTTGGAAAAACACGGATTAATAGGCACAGAGCTTTTGCCTGATAGAGTAACTTATTTTGACACATATTTGAGCAGCAGTTATTCCGATATTTTCGTGCCTTGGTTAAATGATGTTATTGGAGAAAACGGCACCACAAAAATGTCATATTTGGTAGCTAAAGAATTGCGGTCAAGGGGTGTTGCTGTTGAATATGTTGCATCATCGATGGTAAGTTCGCTTAGTGAAATTAACAGTAACGGTGATAAGGATATGTTCAAAAATTTTACCAATGAAACTGTGCTACTTAATTTTGATTCTTCATTTACAGGAGTGTTTAACCAATCTGTCAAACATACTGCCGGTAAGAACTGGTATCATAACATAGTAGAGGAAGGTCATTTTTATGATTATTCAGCGGAAAATCCTCAAGATATTCCGGCGTTTGCACCATCTCCGGCAATGCCTATTTCTTACGCTTATGCAAGGATAGGTACTATTTATGGAATGGAAAGTAATTTATCAGAATACTCTTACGAAGATGACAGAATGTTTAGCGAAAACGTTACTTCTGCCAAAATAGCAGGTTTTGCTTTCCGCGATAAAAACAATAACGGCATTAACGACGACAGATTATATAACCGTATTGACGGAGTTACTGTAGAATTGTACGAGCAAAGCGGCACACTTCTTTATACCACACAAACTTCAAACGGTGGTTTTTATCAGTTTGATTTAAGTGAAGATGCGTTAGGAAAGTCTTGTTATGTACAAATTAAGGCGCCTGCGGGCTTTACTGTGGGAAAATATGATACAGGTTCTATGCTTATGATGGGGAATGGAATCAACAGTAATTTGAAATCAAACACTTTTACGCTTACCGATATTTTGGATTTGAAGATAATCAATATTGGTTTGATATAAGAATAAAAAAGGACAAATATGAAAATTAAAAAAACAGTAATTATTATTTTGGCAACGCTAATGATTTTTTCGGCGGTAATAAGCTTATCTGCCTGCAACAAAAACGGGGATGAGAGTACCTTAATAAAGCTAGATAATATAAACTATCTTGAAGAAATTCAAGATGGTGGCGAGGGTGATTTAGTTTTTGAATGGCTTAAGCCTTATAACAATACAAGACCTGTTGCCATAATTATTCCCGGCGAATTTACCGATAACAGCGACAATAAGTTTTCTATGTCGCTTGATAGTAAGGAATATACCTTTAAGTCCGAAGCTCCTACAGCATTTACTATAGACGATGTAGCAACAATAGGTTGGAAGGCGCAAGGATTAAAACGTGATTTAGCTTGGTATTGGCTAAACGTAGCCAATTATAACGTAGCAATTTTTCATTGGGAAAGATTTGCTGACGAAGAGAGTCCTGATATTATACTTTCTAAGTTATTTTCGGTTCCCAAAATGAGATATAAGGTTGAGGACGGCTATGAAACTGCCTCTGTGCCTCAATATAGCTTGACTGAGGTCTTAGCTGCCGTCTATATGCAGCAAATGTCAGATAAAGCCAACGGAAAAGAAATACGGCTAATAGGCAACGGAGTGGGCGCGAGTCTTGCGTTAAGTCTTAGTCATTATATTGCAACATATTATGCCAAAGGAGAACTAGACGGCAAATTTGTTCCCAATAGGCTAGCTCTTTGTGACCCTTATTTTTCCACAACTAATATGAATTTAGAAATCAAGTGGGCAAATGAGATTGACACCACAAAGGGAATGATGAAAGTTGCCGATACTATGCTTGATTTGGTATGCGAGGCAGGTACCGCTGTAGAAATGGTAGAGTCCCTTGAAGTAACCGACGATGCCACAAAGTACGCATATAACCTGGAAAAAAGCGAAGTTATGGAAGATATTTATAGCAGTATTAAGTCCAAGCTTGCATATTTGGAGTTAAGAGAAAAATATTCGGTTAGATTTAGTAATGATTATCAAAAGCAAAAAAGAGTGGCTTTGGACTGGTATCTTTATAGCATAATAGGTAGCGACAGCACAGATTATGGATATCCTGCTAGTTATGACAATTATTTGACCTATTCTAACCATACATGGGGTCCAAACGCTACCCGGCCTATGATAAACGACCCTTATAGAAACGGCAAAAATAACAGCTACAGCGGAAAGAACTATGCTTTAAGCGCATGGACTCCCACAACGTGGATAAGAGCGTTAAAGGGCATTAGCTTTGGTATGAAGAAGTTTTCCAGCAATACAAGTAACAACACCGTGCACGGCAATCAAATTTTTTCTTATAAACTGACACAGTTAGAGTATTTTCGCAGTGAAGCTAATCAAGTGTCTAGCCTTAGTGGTTATACACTTATTTGCGGATATGTTTATAAAGATATAAATGGCAATAAATATATCGATGACGGTGCAACACAAGGTATATCCAATGCACAACTTATGGTTATTATTACTGCTACCGTAGATGGAGAGGAAAAGACTATAGGTGAATTCCAAACAACGGCAGATAAGGATGGTTTTTATACTATAAAACTAATGGATAAGACAGTTGATGATGAAGGGAACTATTCTTCTGATGGATACAGATTTAATATAAGCCACAGCATAAAAATAACTTTTGTGCCTGACAGTAACAAATATTATAATATTGCTACAGGTATTACGCCTTCAGCTATCGTGTCTTATTACGAAACAGTTGCTGCCCATAACTTTACCAAATATGTGGGAACGGTTACACTATCACGTTATTATGCCAATGCAATAACAATTACTAATTGTCTTACTGCGCTAAGTGAATAAAATGAAAGGCGCGATAATAGTAAACGGATATTATAAAAGCACCCCTTATACTCACCAAGTTGAGCGACTTCTTCAAGAATTCAAAGCCAAAGGGATTACCATATGCGTTTATGAAAACCGCTTTCCTAAATTATCTGCAAAGGATTTTGGTATTGATTTTGCGGTATTTTTGGATAAAGATATAGCTCTTGCCCAAATGCTTGAAAGTGAAGGTGTAAGGGTGTTTAACAGTTCTATGGCAATAGAAATAGCCGATAGCAAGATAAAAACAGCTGTTGCGTTAAAAAAATATGACGTAAAAATGCCCTTGACCATACCTGCTCCCGTTAAATATAGCTATTTGACGGATAATCAATATTTGCAAAGCGTGGGACAACTTCTTAACTTTCCTTTGGTAGTAAAAGAAGATAGAGGCTCACTAGGAACAGGAGTGTATTTGGCAAATAACATTAAAGAACTAATTGAGATTGATACAAACTTGGGAAGCAAACAAAAGCTTTATCAACAGTATATTGCCCAAAGCTTAGGCAAAAGTTATCGCGTTATTGTAGTGGGTAATAAAGTATTAGCGGCAATTATGCTAACTAACTCTTTGGATTTTCGCAGTAATGCAAATTTCGGTGGGGTCGCAGAAATTGCTGAACTTAGCCTAGAGTATATAAAAGCCGCCGAAGATATTTCTAAATATCTTCTTCTTGATTATTGCGGTATTGATTTTTTTGTAAATGAAGTAATGTTATTGGAAGTAAACAGCAACGCCTTTTTTAAGAGCGTGGAAAAAACCACAGGCATAAATGTGGCAAAGGAATATGTAGAGTATATAATAGATACTATGGGGAGAAATTAGTATATGAGTGCAATAACCGAAGCAATCGTTATTTGGATGCAAAATAACATAGGTAGCAAATATTTAGCGACAATACTTTTATCAGTTGTGCCAATGATAGAGGTGAGGGGAGCTATTACGGTAGGAACCGGGCTTGGAATAAATCCCTGGCTTGCTTTCATAATTTCCTGTTGTTCGGCTTTGGTTGTTTGTCCTTTCTTATTACTCTTATTAAAACCTCTCCTTAAAGCCTTAAAAAATGTAAAATGGTTCAGAAGTATAGCTTGCACTGTTGAAGATGTTTTTCGTGGTAAAGCCAAAAAAATCGACGAAAATGCAAAAGAATTAGACTCAGAAACTATGATGCTTACCATTAAGCAAAGAAATAGAAAATCTACTTTTAACAAATGTGTGGGTGTGTTTTTGTTTGTAGCAATACCTATTCCTTTAACAGGCGTTTGGACAGGCTCGGCAGTAGCTGCTTTTTTGGATTTAGAATACAAATATAGTATCATTTCAATAGTAATTGGAAATTTTGTAGCAGGGCTTATTATAACAGTACTAAATATAATACTTGCTCAATACGCATCTATAATACTATTGGTTCTTGGGGCGTTTATGGTTATTTCTGTGATATCGCTTGTAATAACTATCGTTGTAAAACATCATAAGAACAAAAAAAGACCCCCTCTTGAAAAAGAGGAGGTAACAAATATTAAAGACTAGTAATAATTTCTTTGGTAATATCTGATGTAGAACATAGTATATCTGAAGAATCTTTCTTATAAAGGTCTGCCGTGCGGCAGCCTTTTATCAATGTCTTTTCTACAGCATTTCTTATGGCATTGCCTTCTTCTTTCATATCAAAGCTATATTCAAGCATCATAGCCGCCGATAATATTGTGGCAATAGGATTAGCTACATTTCTTGCTAGGTCGGGAGCAGAGCCGTGTATAGGTTCATAAAGGCCTAAAGTAGTATCGTTTATAGAGGAGGACGGTAACAAGCCTATGCTACCTGTTAGCGCGCTGCCCAAATCACTTAGGATGTCTCCAAACATATTAGAAGTAACCACCACGTCAAATTGCGCGGGGTTTCTTGCTAGTTGCATAGCCGCATTGTCAACAAGCATATCAGTTACCATAACATCGGGATAATCACGAGAAACTTCGGCAACAACATAGCGCCATAATCTACTGCTTTCTAGTACGTTGGCTTTGTCTATGCTAACAAGTGTCTTTTTTCTGTCTAAAGCTAACTCAAATGCAACTCTAACAATTCTTTCAATTTCTATTTCCGAATAGCATTCTGTGTCGTATGCCTCACGACCATATTTGCCGTTACGAATACCACGCTCGCCAAAATATATACCGCCGGTTAGCTCTCTTACCATTATTATATCGATGCCATTAGCTACTATTTCATTTTTTAGCGGACTTCTTTCGGCAAGAATAGGAAATAATTTTATAGGGCGTATATTGGCATACAGCTTTAGTGCCTTTCGGATACCCAAAAGTCCTGCCTCAGGTCTTTTGCTTCCTGACAGGTTGTCCCATTTTGTTCCGCCTACAGCACCCAAAAGTACGGCATCGCTACTTAAACAAACGTCTATACTTTTTTTAGGGAGAGGCTCTCCGAAGGTATCTATGGCATTGCCACCCATGGGAGCTAAGTCAAAATGAAAGTGATGATGATATTTATTTGCGACCGCCTTTAATACTTCTACAGCAGAATCTACTATTTCCGGACCTATTCCGTCGCCGTGAATTAAAGCAATTTTTTTATTCATTTATTTCTCCTTGAAAATCCTTTATACAATTAAGCAAGCCGCCTTTATCTATAATGTTTTTTATAAATGGGGGGTAGGGCTTAGAATAATATGTTTCATTTTTTGTTTTGTTGGTAATTATTCCGCTGTCAAAATCTATTTCCAAAACATCTCCATTTTGTATAGAATTTGCCGCTTCTTTGCTTTCTAAAATGCTTAGCCCGATATTTATTGCATTTCTGTAAAAAATTCTGGCAAAACTTTTGGCTATTACTGCCTTAACTCCGCAAGCCTTAATTGCAATTGGGGCGTGTTCTCTAGAAGAGCCACAACCGAAGTTTTCTCCACCTACGATAAAGTCGCCTTCCGAAACATTTTTTGCAAAAGTAGCGTCGGCATCTTCCATACAATGCGCCGCCAAATGTGATAATTCCGAGCTATTTAGGTATCTTGCCGGAATAATCAAGTCGGTGTCTATATTGTTTCCAAACGTAAATACTTTTCCCATAATTACTCCTTTGGCGCGGCGATATATCCGCATATTGCGCTATATGCTGCAATTTCGGGATTAGCAAGATATATTTTGCTGGAAATTGCGCCCATCCTTCCTATAAAATTTCTGTTAGTGGTAGAAATACAAACTTCATCAGAAGCAAGAATACCCATATGTCCACCTAAGCACGCTCCGCAAGTTGGTGTGCTGAATATGCCGCCTGCCTTGATTATTTCTTCAACATATCCTAATTTTATACAATCTAAATAAATCTGTTGAGTTGCAGGAACAACAATTAGCCTTACGTTTTCTGCCACGGTATGACCTTTTAATATTTCCACAGCCCTAGCAATATCAGATAATCTGCCGTTAGTACAACTACCAATTAACGATTGGTCAATAAAAATCTTTTTGTTAAGCGGTAGAGTAAAAACATTTTCCGGCAAATGAGGGAAAGCAACAGTTGGTTTTATTTCATCAAGAGCTATTTTTATTACACTCTCGTAATTGGCGTCAGCGTCCGAATAAAGAGGAGTAAAATCAATCTTTACTCGGTCTTTTTCGTATTCAGCAGTAATTTCGTCATAGGCAAAAATACCGTTTTTTGCTCCACATTCTATTGCCATATTGCAAATAGTAAAGCGATCGTCGATGTTTAGGTTTTTTACGCCGTCGCCGCAAAATTCCAATGTTTTGTACAGAGCGCCGTCAACGCCAAGTATACCTATCAATTGTAAAATAACATCCTTGCCGCTCACATATTTTTTTAGCTTGCCTGTAAGCTCAATTTTTATTTGATTTGGTACTCTTAGCCAAACTTTGCCAGTTGCCATACCCATAGCCATATCGGTAGAGCCAATTCCCGTGGAAAACGCTCCCAAAGCTCCGTATGTACATGTATGGGAATCAGCGCCTATTACTAAATCAGAAGTTTTTACTATGCCTTTTTCGGGGAGGAGGGCGTGTTCTACACCCATCTTTCCTACATCATAAAAATGCGTAATGTTATGTTTTTTTGCAAACTCTCGGCAAACCTTACATTGCTCGGCAGATTTTATGTCTTTATTCGGGGTAAAATGGTCAAGAACTATGGCAATTTTATCCTTATTAAAAACCTTATCTATGCTATGTTTATTGAGTTCTGTAATGGCAACAGGTGTGGTTATGTCGTTACCTAACACAATATCAACATCGGCAAGAATTAAATCCCCGGGTGAAATAGAGGTTTGACCACATTTTTTCATCAATATTTTTTCGGTTATCGTATAGCCCATAGCTCTCCTTATTATATATCCAAAAGTTTGTTACAGCCGTTAATGTAGGCAAGTAAACTTGCTTCCACTGTGTCTGTGGAAACCCCTCTGCCAGTAACTTCGTTGCCGTCAAGTGCCAACCTTAATGTAGCCGCGCCCATAGCGTCTTGACCTTCGGTAATTGCATTTACCGACCAGTCAACCAGTTCGAAAGGCTTACCGATAATGCCGTTAATTGCCTTAAAGGCCGCATCAATAGGACCGTCACCAATGCCATTGCCCGCCTTAATGCCTTCTTCAGTGCTAAGAGTAATATTAGCTATAGCGTGGCCGCCTTTCATAGTTGTTATACCGTAGTTTTCCAAAGTAACTCGCTTTTTAATTTTGGTGGTGTTGGTATGGGAAACTAAGTATTCTATATCTTGTTGAGTGACAATCTTCTTTTTGTCAGCTAAAGCTTTGAAGCGTTCAAACAGAGCTGACAAATCATCTTCGGCTATCGCAATGCCCAAATTCTTCAAATATTCCTTAAAAGCGTGTTTGCCGCTATGTTTGCCCAAAACTAAAGTGTTTTGAATAATTCCTAGACTTTCGGCATTTATTACTTCGTATGTATTTTTGTTGGAAAGTACGCCGTGTTGGTGTATACCGCTTTCGTGTAGAAATGCATTTTTGCCAACAAGCGGCTTAGTCGGATGAATTTTAACTCCGGTTATAGAAGAGAGTAATTTGGAAGTGGGATAAATTTGTTTAGTGACGATATCGGTATCCATATTGAAGTGTTCGGGACGCGTTTTTAGCGCCATCGCGACTTCCTCTATGGCAACGTTACCTGCTCTTTCTCCAATTCCGTTGACAGTACCTTCTACTTGCGTGGCTCCGGCAAGAATTGCGCTAAGTGTGTTTGCCAAAGCCAAGCCTAAATCGTTGTGGCAATGAATGGCAAAGCTAACTTTATCGGGATTGTTGATATTATTTAGTAAGAACTTGAATGTTTCGGCGATTTCTTCAGGATAACTGTATCCAACGGTGTCGGGAATATTTATTGTTGTGGCTCCGTTGTCTATCGCTGTTTTTACAGCCCTTAGCAAAAAGTCTTTTTCTGTGCGCATAGCGTCCTCGCAAGAAAACTGGATATCACTAAAATATTTGCTTGCGTATTTTACACTTTCAGCTATTTTTTCTATGACTTGGTCAGGTGTCATTTTTAGCTTATATTCCATATGTATTGGGCTTGTAGCCAAAAATAGGTGAAGTCTAGGAGTAACTAGCGCTGTTTTCAAAGAATCATAGCTAATATCTATGTCTTGTTGTCTGCAACGACAGAGAGTAGTTACGATGCAATTTTTTCTTTGCTCGGCAATCTCTTTAACAGAATTAAAATCACCTTGGCTTGCAACCGCAAAGCCGGCTTCAATGATATTAACGCCGAGTCGTTCCAGTTGCGCGCTCATTTCCAGTTTTTCCGATGCGTGCATACTGTTTCCGGGCGCTTGTTCACCGTCTCGCAGAGTTGTGTCAAATATTTTGATTTTTTTCATAAAGTTTCACTCCTATGTATATTTT
>CAYIZR010000013.1:0-12172 GCA_964367755.1 uncultured Christensenella sp.
AAATACTCTATATTATAGCGCTTGTCAATATTTTTACAGACATATACAAACGGAATTATTATATTTTTACTAAAACCATAATCGTTTTTGTGTTGTTTGGCTATTGCAACAAACTTTGCTATATGTTATTATTTATTAGAAATATTATTTATTCTAATAGGGTTTTTACAAAAATTTTTCTTTAGGAGAAAACGAAATGGATGAAAAGCAGTTAGCGATAGAAAAGCAAGCGAAACACAACTTAGAAACTAATCATATTCCCAAAAAAGAGTTCTGGATGTACGCTTTAGGCGGTTTGGGACAAGGTATGATATATGCTATAATGAGCAGTTATATTTCGGAATTCTATCTTAATGTGGCGTTTTTATCTCCTATATTTGTTCTCCTACTTATGTTGTTTGCCCGACTATGGGATGCCGTAAACGACCCGATTATGGGTACGATTGTTGATAGAGTTACCACCAAGTTTGGCAAATTTAAGCCATATTTACTTTTTACACCTCTGCCTGTTGCAATACTTACTTTTTTGATGTTTTTTGTGCCGTCGGGGTTGAGCGAAGTTCAACTAATGGTATATGCCGCAATAACTTATATACTTTGGGGCATGATTTATACGGTAAGCGACGTGCCTTTTTGGAGTCTTCCTAACGCAATGACACCAAATCCTAAAGAGCGAGCCAACACGATATCTTTTGGCAGAACGCTTAACGGTATTGGGGCTGCTCTTCCTATGGCTTTGATGATGGTATTATCATTAGTGCTTGGCAAAACTATGGCAGGGAAGAGTGATTGGGAAATTGATAAGGCAAAATATATGATAATTGCCCTTGTTTGCGCAGTTGTGGGTGGCATTATTTTCTTAGTGCCATACTTTTTTGTGAAAGAAAGAGTGCTTATTCCCAATAAGAAAAAGAAAGTTAAGGGAGAAAAAGGCAGTTTTAAGAGAATAATAACATGCAAGCCCCTAGTATTGGTACTTATTATGGGTGTGCTGTCAAGTGGCAGGTATTTAGTTCAAGCCGCTGCCGCTCACGTGTCAAGATATACTTTTTATATGGGTCCCGATCAAACTGGTCTTAGTACCGAACAGTTAGTTGATGCTTTGCAGGCAAGTAGGGGTACTGTTTCTACCATATTTATGGTTTGCGCAGCGATAGGTATGTTCGGCGCAATGCTTTTTATGCCTCTTTTGTATAAAAAGTTTAGTTACAAAAAAATAGTAATTTTTACCTGTCTTAGTGGTTTTGTAGCAAGTATTGCACTAACTTTAGTTGGTTGGTATAGTCAAAACATACTTTATTGCATACCTTTTATTATAATTATGAGCATACCTCTAGGCGCCCTTAACATAACGTCTTACGCTATGATTTGCGATTGCCTTGACTATATGGAACTAAAATCGGGGATAAGGGATACAGCGCTTGGCTCTGCCTGTCAGTCGTTTTTGAACAAACTAGGCAACGCTCTTGCAACGTGCGCAATTGTGCTTGTCTATATAGGCTTTGGAATAAATCCGTCGGGGATTGTGGCATCAAGCGGTGCCATTAACCCTCTCCAAACTGCCGAAGGCATACGTTTTGGAATGTTTTCTTTGGTATCGATAATGCCGGGAGTGAGCTTGCTTTTGTGCGCGCTTCCTATTTTCTTTTATGATTTAGTCGATAAAAAGAAAGACCAGGTTATGTATGATTTGGCTATAGAGCGTGAGAAAAAAGGTATTGACGTAGAATAATTTATTAAAAATAGGAGCAGATATGAAAAAATACATTGACTTTGAAGACAATAGACCTTTAGACGTAATTCCCATAGGCAGGGTAGCTATTGATTTTAATCCCATTGATTATTTCAAAACATTGGTAGAAAGCGATAGCTTCAAAAAATATGTTGGAGGGTCTCCGGCAAACATTGCGGTGGGACTAGCTCGACTAGGCAAAAAGGCAGGCTTTATTGCAAAGGTTAGCGACGATAGATTCGGCGAATATGTAACCGATTTTTTCCAAAAGGAAGGCATTGACACCTCACATATAACAAAGGTAACAAGCGGGGCAAAACTAGGTCTTACCTTTACCGAAATTCTTTCCCCTACTGAGAGCAGTATTTTGATGTACAGAGATGGTGTTGCTGACTTATTTGTTGGTTGTGACGATGTGGACGAGGAATATATAAAAAGTGCAAAGTTTTTGCTAATTAGCGGTACAGCGCTTTGTCAAAGTCCCTCAAGAGAGGCTTGCCTAAAAGCCTTGGCTTTGGCAAAAAAGGTAAACACAAAGGTCATTTTTGATATAGATTATCGTCCATATAATTGGAAAAATAATGACGAAATAGCAATATACTATTCTGCCGTTGCCCAGAGCTCAGATATGATAATGGGCTCTAGAGAGGAGTTTGATTTGACCGAAAGTTTGATAGAAAAAGGGAGAGATGATTTAACTTCAGCTAATTATTGGCTACAAAAGGGCAATAAGATTGTAATAATAAAACACGGCAAACAAGGCAGTACGGCATATACTGCCGACGGCAACAAATATTCTATTAAGCCCTTCCCTGTGACTGCCCTAAAATCTTTCGGCGGAGGGGACGGTTACGGTAGCGCCTTTATTTATGGGCTACTTGAGGGGCTTGACATTATGGACTGTTTAGAATTAGGTAGCGCATCGGCATCTATGTTGGTTTCTGCACACGGTTGCAGTTTGTTTATGCCTACCGTTAACGAAGTAAAACAATTTATAAGTGAGAGCAAAGCAAAGTATGGCGAAATGATAGCTAGGTCTTAAAAAAAGGAGTATTATGTTTTTGTATCCAAAATTTAATAAGAAAGGGGAAAAGGTTATTTCCCGTATTGGTGGAAAAAATAAAGAAATGCTAATGGATGTTTCGGTATTTCAATGGAAAAAGGGGCAGAAAAAATACTTTTTTCAAGCAAATAAAGAAATAGCCATTTTGCTAATCGACGGCGAAATTATGTTGTCGGCAAGTGATATAAAGGAAAGCGCAATCAGAAAAGGTTTGTTTGATGACCTTCCCACCACACTTCATGTGTGTAAGGGAACAACGGTAAGCGTTGAAGCACTAAGCGATGCGAGGTTTATTTATCAAGCTACCGAAAACAAAAATATATTTTCAGCAAAGCTCTACCGCAAAGAGGACGTTATTCAGACGGTAAGTTGTGAAGGAATGTGGGAAAATACCGCGGTAAGAGATGTCAATACTATTTTTGACTATGATAACGCCCCTTACAGCAATATGGTTATTGGAGAAGTACTAGCAAGGCAAGGTAGGTGGTGGAGTTATGTGCCTCACAGTCATCCCCAACCCGAAGTATACTATTACGAATTTGCCCGTGAAGAAGGTTTTGGGGCGTGTTTTATAGGTGATAAGGCGTATACCGTAAAAAGCGGAAGCGCAGGTTGCTTTATTGGTGGCAAAACCCACGTTCAAGTTACCGCGCCAGGTTATCCAATGTACAATGTTTGGATGATAAGGCATTTAGATAACGACCCGTGGAAAAAAACCAGAATAGTTGACGAGCGGTACGCATATTTAGAAAGCGAATGTAAGTTTGTTCCTAAAAAGAAATAAGGAGGCTAGTATATGAATAAGCGGATAAAAATGACTGTAGGAGAAGCTATTGTCAAGTTTTTGGATAAGCAGTACGTGGCAATCGAAGTTTGCGGAAAACTTAAAGAAAACAAGTATGTCGATAATTTTTATACTATCTTCGGACACGGTTGTGTGCTTGGGATAGGTTCGGCTTTGTCTAATGCTAAACACGATATTAAGGTTTTGCAAGGTAGAAATGAGCAAGGAATGGCTCAAGCAGCTATTTCTTATGCAAAAATGAACAACAGAACAAAAATAATCCCTTGTGTATCTTCCATAGGACCGGGTTCTGCTAATATGGTGACAGCGGCGGCTACGGCTACCGTTAATAACTTACCCCTACTTCTTTTTATGGGGGATAGTTTTGCCTCGCGACAGCCTGACCCTGTTCTGCAGCAAGTAGAACAATTATATAACCCAACTATTACCACCGCTGACGCTTTTAAGGCGGTTACAAGATATTTCGACAAAATTACTCGGCCAGAAATGATTATGAGCAGTTTAATAAATGCAATTAGAGTACTTACTGACCCTGCTCATTGCGGAGCTGTGGCAATTGCCATTGCTCAAGATGTGTTTGGAGAAAGTTGCTATTTTGAAGAGAGTTTTTTTGCTAAGAGAGTACATATAATACGTAGGACAAAGCCTTGTGACTATGAGGTAAACGGCGCCGTGGAAGCAATCAAAAAAGCTAAAAAGCCTTTGGCTATTATAGGTGGCGGAGTTCGCTACAGTATGGCAGGAGAAGTAGCGGTCAAGTTTTTTGAAAAATACAATATTCCTTTTGCCGAAACGCAAGCAGGAAAGAGCGCAATTGTTTCTTCTCATCTACTTAACCTTGGTGGTATTGGTGTAACAGGTAACTTAGCGGCAAACACCATTGCTAAAGAGAGTGACCTTATTATTGGGCTTGGTACTAGGTTTAGTGACTTTACCACTTCTTCTAAGTGGCTTTATGCTGACAAAAATATATTAACGGTCAATGCAAGCGATTTTCACGCAGGCAAACTAGACAGCATAAAGGTAGTAGCCGACATAGTAGAAGGATTAAAAGCTATTGATTTACTTTTGGAAGGCTATCGTACCGAATATAAAGATGAAATAACATTGAGTAAAAATGCTTGGGATAAAGAACTGGAGAGGCTAGCTAACATTTCTTATGGAAATGACTTAGTGCCTGAAAACATAATTCGCCAAGATGACTCTTTGGAGTCCTATATTAGTGCAACAGGGGGTACAATATGCCAAACTTCGGCAATATCAACGATAAGAAGGCTTATTGACAAAGATGCAATTGTAGTTGGAGCGGCAGGTTCTCTTCCCGGCTGTTTACAGCGTATGTGGACAACGGAAGTAGTTGATTCTTACAATATGGAATATGGCTATTCTTGTATGGGGTATGAAATAGCCGGAGCTTTTGGGGCAAAGCTAGCAATGCCTAATAAAGAGGTATATGCCTTTTGTGGTGACGGCAGTTATAATATGCTTCATTCGGAAATGATAACTGCTTTGCAGGAAAACAAAAAAATAAATGTATTGTTATTTGATAACGCCTCTTTTGGTTGTATTAACAATCTACAAATGAGCCAGGGAGTGGATTCTCTTTGTACAGAATCAAGATTTAGAGAGGGAGATAATCCTATTAGAAAGGGCGAGTTTATGAACATAGACTATGCAATGTGTGCTAGAGGCTATGGCTTTGCTTCTTACACCGCAAAGACTATGGCGGAGCTGGAAGAGGCAATTTTGGATGCAAAGAAGCAAACAAAATCTACCTTAATTGATATAAAAGTCCTGCCAAAAACTATGACCGACGGTTATGGCGGTTGGTGGAACGTAGGAGTAAGCGATATGCCTTACACCAAAACAGGACACAGCGCACTTGAAGAAAGATTGCAAAAATTGCTAGAAGCAAGATTATATTAAATAAATGAGGAATATATGAACAAACAAAATATAAAAATAGGCATCGCGCCCATTGGCTGGACTAACGACGATATGCCCGACCTTGGCAAAGAGGTAACATTTGAGCAATGTATTTCGGAAATGGCTCTTGCGGGCTTTGAGGGTTGCGAAATAGGCAACAAATATCCATCAAATCCCAAAGAATTGCTTGAATATTTAGATATTAGAGGACTGAAAATAGCTAATCGCTGGTTTTCTTCCTTTATCCTTACCAAGCCTTTTGAGACTGTGGAAAAAGATTTTCGTGAAAATTGCAGTTTTTTGCAGGCGGTAGGGGCAGACAGAATAGGAGTAAGCGAACAAAGCTATAGTATTCAAGGTCAAATTAACACGCCTGTTTTCCAAAATAAGTACATATTAAATGATGAGCAGTGGCAAAAGCTGTGCATTGGGCTAAACACTTTGGGGAAAATTGCCAAAGAGTATGGCATACTTATGACTTTTCATCACCATATGGGAACTGTGGTGCAAACAGTTAATGAGATTGACAAAATGATGGCAAATACCGATAGTGAGAGTGTGTTTTTACTGTTTGACAGTGGACACCTTGCCTACTGTGGTGAGGACTATTTGGTGGTTCTGAAAAAATATGTAAATAGAATCAAGCACGTTCACCTCAAAGACATAAGAGGTGATGTAGTAGCCAAAGTAAGAGAGAATAAACTTAGCTTTTTGCAAGGGGTAAGAATGGGCGCATTTACTGTACCCGGAGATGGGGATATAGATTTCGCGCCGATATTTGATATTTTGGATAAAGCCAACTATAAAGGTTGGCTGCTTGTGGAAGCTGAGCAAGACCCAGCTTTGGCAAACCCTTTCAAATATGCGTTAAGCGCCCGTAAATACATAAAAAAATTAACAAGAATATAAGGAGAAAAAATGAAGACGCTAAAATACTTTACTAATAACAGTTTTGTTGAGTCAGAAACTGATAAGTTTTATAAGGTTTTTAATCCCAGTACTGGAGAGCATATAGCCAACACCCCCCGTTGCACGACAAAAGAAGTGGAAACGGTAATAAATAATGCGCATAAAGCGTATTTAGGCTGGTCAAGAACTCCTATTCTTAAAAGAGTTCAAGTACTATATAAGTTGCGTGATTTGTTAGAAAAGAATATGGACGAATTAACTGAGCTTTTGGCAACCGAGCACGGAAAAACTTGGGATGAGGCAAAAGGTGACATACTTAAAGCCAAAGAAGGTACCGAGCTAGCAATAACTATGCCCTCGGCTATTACCGGAGAATCTATGATGGATACCTCCAAAGGTTATGATACCGTACTTTATAGGGAGTCTTTGGGAGTTTTTGCAGGAATCGTTCCCTTTAATTTTCCCGCTATGATACCTATGGGCTGGATGACTCCTGTTTGCCTGGTGTGTGGAAACACTATGGTGCTTAAGGTGGCGGGAGCTACCCCTATGAGCGCTATGAGGATAGCCGAACTGTATAAGGAGGCAGGACTTCCCGACGGAGTACTTAATATTGTTAGTTGCGACCGTAACGATACTCAGGAAATTTTGAAAAACCCACTAGTTAAGGGTATTAGTTTTGTGGGAAGTACAGCGGTTGGCAAGTATATTTATGAAACTAGCGCAAAATACGGCAAGAGAGTTCAATGTCTTTGCGAGGCAAAGAACCACGCTTTGGTACTTAATGATGCGGCTTTGGACAGAACAGCGGCAGGAATAGTCAATGCCGCATATGGTTGCGCAGGGGAACGTTGTATGGCTCTTCCTGTGGTAGTAGCGCAAGAAGGCATTGCTGATAAGCTTGTAGCTAAATTAAAAGAACTTGCCTCAAAATTAGTAATAGGCCCTGCTTATGACAAAACTTCGCAATTAGGCCCTGTATATTCTGAAGAACACAAAAACAACGTAATTGCTTGGATAGAAAAAGGCATAAGCGAGGGAGCAGAGTTAGTTTTGGACGGAAGATGTGTTAATGTAAAGGGCTTTGAAAAAGGCTTTTATCTAGGCCCTACTATTTTTGATAAGGTAACTAAGGATATGACTGTAGGTCAAAAAGAAATATTCGGGCCGGTACTATGCGTTAAGAGAGTAAAGACCTTCGAAGAAGGGTTAGAACTTATGAACGAAAGTCCTTTTGCCAATGGTTCGGTTATTTACACGCAAAACGGTTATTATGCCAGAGAGTTTGCCCGCAACACCGATGGCGGTATGGTGGGAATAAACGTAGGAATACCAGTTCCCGTTGGAATTTTCCCCTTTACCGGTCACAAACAAAGCTTCTTTGGGGATTTGCATTGTTTAGGCAAAGACAGCTTCCGATTTTTTACCGAGAGTAAATGCGTTACCACTCATTGGTTTGATCAGCATGAAATGAAAAGTACTACCGTCTCTACTTGGGACGGTACAATCTAAATAAAAAATATCAAGGAGCAAATTTTATGTTAAACATCGGAATAATCGGTGCCGGGCGCATCGGGAAGGTTCATTTAGAATCTATTATGCGATATGTCAAGGGCGCTACGGTCAAAGCCATAGCCGACCCGTATTTGAATGAGGAAACAGAGCAGTGGGCAAGGAGCAAGGGAGTAAGTGATATTTATACTGATTATCAAAAAATTCTTAAAGATAAAACTATATCTGCTGTGCTTATATGTTCTTCCACAGACACCCATTCAAAAATCTCTTTAGAGGCGATTGCCGCAGGCAAACATATTTTCTGCGAAAAGCCTGTTGACCACGATATAAGAAAAATTTTGGAAGTAAAAAAGGCGCTAAGCAAAACCGACTTAGTTTATCAAGTGGGTTTTAACCGTCGTTTTGATCATAATTTTAGAGCGGCTAGGGCTGCTGTGGTAAACGGAAAAATAGGAGAACTAAACGTACTAAAAATATGTTCCCGCGATCCTGGCGCTCCACCTGTTAGCTACATTAGGGTGTCAGGCGGAATGTTTCTTGATATGACAATACACGACTTTGATATGGCAAGGTTTATTTCGGACGCAGAGGTGGAAGAAGTTTTTGCCTACGGAGCTAATTTGGTTGACCCCGAGATAGGACAGGCGGGGGATATTGACACAGCAATAGTTTCTATGAAGCTTACAAACGGCGCCATTGCCGTTATTGATAATTGCCGCAGAGCAACGTATGGCTATGACCAGAGAGTGGAAGCTTTCGGAAGTCTAGGGCAAGTAGCGACACAAAATGATACCGAGTCAAGCGCGATAATTTCCGACAGCACAGGAGTGCACGGCGAAAAAGTGCTAAACTTCTTTTTAGAACGCTATATGGGCGCATACGTTGCCGAGATAACCGAGTTTGTTGATGCTATTATTAACGGCAAAAAAGTTAGTGTAGGCATAGAAGACGGTTTGCAATCGGTGCTAATAGGGCTTGCCGCCAAAAAATCCCTTATAGAAAAAAGGCCTGTAAAAGTGTCGGAAATATTATAAAAAAGGTTTTTCTTAAATAATGTAAATATATAACAAAAATCCGCCATATCTAGGCGGATTTTTTATAATTTTTTGTAATAATGTTATTTTTATACGTTGAAGCGGAATAAAACCACATCTCCGTCCTTTACCACATAATCTTTTCCTTCGCTACGGACTTTGCCTTTTTCTTTGGCGGCATTATAGCTTCCGCATTCTAGTAAGATTTGGTAATCTACAATTTCGGCGCGAATAAAGCCTCTTTCAAAGTCGGAATGTATTTTGCCTGCCGCTTGAGGAGCCTTTGTACCATTTTTTATTGTCCACGCCTTTGTTTCTTTTTCTCCTGCGGTAAGATAACTAATCAGGCCAAGCAAAGAATAGCATTTGGCAATGAGCTTATCAAGTCCGCTTTCCTTTAGGCCAAGTTCAACTAAAAACATTTGCCGTTCATCTTCTTGAAGTTGACTTAGTTCCTCTTCAAGCTTAACGCATAGCGCTACAACCTCGTTGTTTTCGCTTTTTGCATATTCTTCTACTTCTTTTACATATGGAGAGTCTTCTCCACCTTCGGCAATATTGGCACAATAAATTACCGGCTTTGTGGTAAGAAGAAACAAACTATCGGCATATTCTTGTTCACTTTCTGACAAACTTACGCTTCTTGCCGGTTTGCCATTATTAAGGGCTTCGGATATTTTTAGTAAAACGTCAAGTTCTGTTTGGGGTTTTTTGTCTCCACCTTTCATAGACGCCTTTGTTTTATCAATTCGGCGGCTTATGGTATCCATATCAGCCAATACAAGTTCCAAATTTATGGTTTCTATGTCTCGTATGGGGTCAACCTTGCCATCAACGTGTGTGATATTTTCGTCTTCAAAACATCGTACCACGTGAACTATTGCGTCCACCTCTCTAATGTGAGAAAGAAACTTATTGCCAAGTCCTTCGCCCTTTGACGCGCCCTTAACTAGTCCTGCTATGTCTACAAACTCTATTGCGGTATAAACAGTTTTTTTGCTAGCGTAAAGCTTACTTAAGTTGTCTATTCTTTCGTCCTTAACCATAACAACGCCCACATTGGGCTCTATCGTGCAAAAAGGATAATTCGCCGCCATTGCTTTTGCGCTGGTAAGCGCGTTAAATAAAGTGCTTTTACCTACGTTCGGCAAACCTACAACGCCTAATTTCATATTGACTCCTAAATGTTTTGTATTAGCATAAATTATAACCCTAAATCATAAAATTGTAAAGTGTAAAGGGGGCGCAGATGAGATGAATATTTATCTGCAATATTTTATTTTGGGGCTTATTCAGGGAATAACTGAGTTTTTGCCTGTGTCTAGTAGCGGACATTTGCTCTTGCTAGAAAAAATTGGTCTTGGAAGAGAAAGCTTGGGAGAGAATTTGCTTTTGCATCTTGCCACCCTTATTGTAGTGTTTGTGGTGTTCAGGAAAGAAATATTTTTTCTTATAAAGCATCCAAAGAGCAAGGAAAGTATTTTTTTACTTACAGCGACCTTGCCAACGGCAATTATTGCGGTGATAGTGAGATACTTTTTGCACGACAACGGAAGGTTCTTGCCATTTATGTTTTTGACAACTGCAGTACTGTTATTCCTTCCTTCGGTTATCCAAACAAAGGAAAACACTCTAGATTTTCATGGTTTGCTAAAAAAAGCTTTGATAACGGGAGTTGGTCAAGGACTTGCTTGTCTTAATGGAATATCGCGAAGCGGCGCTACAATAGTTACTATGAGAATGTTAGGTATTGATTCCAAAGAAAGCGCAAATATGTGTTTTTTGTTAAGCATTCCTATAATACTAGGCAGTAGCATTGTAGAAGTACTAACGTCTAAAGCCGAACTAACAAGTAACATAATTCCTTTACTTACGGCTATGGTGGCAGCGTTTTTGTCGGGACTGGTGGCAGTTAAGGGTTTTGTAAAGGCAATAAGGGAAAAAAGGCTGTGGATTTTTTCTATATACACCTTAATAATGTCAGTAATTTCCTTTGTAGTTTTGAGTCGCTAAAGACGACAATATTGATTGCAAAAGAAGAAAAATTGATAAAACACGTTCGTCATATTTCGACAAAATTAACGCAATTGTGGAAAAGAGAGGCAAAAATGCAGTTATCCACAATGCTTTGGCGTTCTTATAATATAAAGTGTCGTAAAATGAAACAAAAAACTACAAAACATAATAAAGTGAGCTATTTGGTATGTGGATAACTATGTGGATAAGCATGTAGAAATGATGCTCTTTATGTTATCAAAGATGATTTTGCTCTACTTAGGGGAACCTAAAGAACTAAATTAGGAAAGTGTAATGGCGTCAAAATTGTAATAAAATTGAATAAACATACAATTCAAAATATATGAAAATAATGGTAATTTGCAAATAAGATTGTAAAGCGTGGAGGGGATATGATATTGGTGGCAAAGAAGAAAACGGTTTTTGTAATAATAATGATCATCGTAATTTTGGCGCTTTCGGTAGGAGCAGGTGTTATAGTGGCGTCAAACATAACGCCGAAGACAACTTATAGGATAGTAATTGACCCTGGACACGGGGGAATTGACTACGGCGTTGTGGGACAAAGCGGAACAAAAGAATCGGAGTTTAATTTGCTTATGGCAAAGGAATTGCAAAACTTCTTAAATCAAGCCGGGTTTGAAGTAATATTGACCAGAGAAAATAGTGACGGGTTGTATGGCGACACCTCAAGTAATTTCAAAAAAAGGGACATGCTGGCAAGAAAGAATATTATAACAAAAAACAATCCCGATATGATAATAAGTATTCACGCCAATAAGTATCCCGACAAGACCAGAAGGGGAGCCCAAGCCTTCTTTGACCCTCATAATGAGGGGGGTAAAGCACTGGCATCTAACATACAATGTGGACTTAATAACTTAAACAGCCAATATGTGGAGAGAAGTTTTTCACCGCTTGCGGGTGATTATTATGTGCTTAAATGTTCTCACGTTCCTTCAGCATTGATAGAATGTGGTTTTTTAAGCAATGTCGAAGATGAAAAGCTTCTTATCGATAAAGAATATAGATTGAAACTAGCCTTTTCAATTTATAGCGGCGTTGTGGGATTTTTAGAAACTTTGTAGTAAAAAATTACAAAAAAATACCTTAAAAGCGTATTTGAAAAGTGTCAAATAAATATATTTGACATTTTTGCGCATAGCTAATAT
>CAYIZR010000014.1:0-11977 GCA_964367755.1 uncultured Christensenella sp.
GCAGCCTTACTGATTCCAAGTAGTACTCTAGTCGCAGTAGCCGGCATCCCGCCGCTTTCAAGAACTTGCTCGTTGGCCTCTTCAAGCCTGGTCAAATCAACTAGTTCGTTCAAAAGCAAATCGGTATCGTTAGGATTGCTTATCCTTACCTTCCTTAGCATTTGACGTACAATAACTTCTATATGCTTGTCATTGATATGAACGCCGTTAACACGGTATGCGCTTTGGATTTCTCTTATCATCGCTTCTTGCACTCCGCTTACGCCCTTTGTCCTCAAAATATCCTGAGGATTTACGCTTCCCACAAACAATGGGTCACCGGCTTCCACGATTGTGCCTTCTTTAACCAATAATTTGGCGCCGAAAGGTATCTTGTACTCAAATCTTAAATCGTCTTTTTGACCTTCAATAATAACTGTACGGTTGTTTCCATCGTCTATTATACTGACTACGCCTTTGATATCTGCTACCAAAGCTTCGCCCTTAGGTTTACGCGCTTCCACAAGCTCTACTACACGGGGCAAACCTTGAGTAATATCTGAGGTTGATGCAACACCACCTGTATGGAAGGTACGCATTGTAAGCTGAGTTCCCGGCTCTCCGATAGACTGTGCAGCTATAGTTCCTACAGCCTCGCCTATCTTTACGGGATTGTTACTGCTCATATTAGCGCCGTAGCACTTGCTACATACACCTAGCTTACACTTACAAGACAATATGTTCCTTATCCTAACTTCTGGGATTTCGGCATCCTGTATCTCTTTAGCTTGTTCCTCAGTTATCATAGTATCGGCATTAACTATTACTTTGCCTGTCTTAGGGTTAACAACTTCGCCGATAGTATATCTACCTATTAGTCTTTCTTGCAACTCTTCAACCAAACGTCCGCTAGCGTCAAAAATATTTTTTACAATAACGCCCTTTTTATCTCCACAATCTTCATACTTAATTATTACGTCTTGACTTACGTCAACTAGACGACGTGTTAGATATCCGGAGTCTGCTGTCTTTAGAGCGGTATCCGCTCCACCCTTTCTTGCGCCGTGCGAAGAAATAAAGTATTCCAAAACCGAAAGGCCTTCACGGAAAGAAGATTTAACTGGGATTTCAATAATTTTACCGGTAGGATCGTTCATAAGTCCACGCATACCGGAAAGCTGTTTAATCTGCTGCATACTTCCACGAGCGCCAGAATCTGCCATCATCCAAATAGGATTCATTTTATCAAATTCTTTGAAGTTCTTTTCCAAATCCTTTTCTACTCTGTCTGTGGTTTTCTTCCAAATCTCTATAACTTCGTTATATCTTTCATCCTCTGTTATCAAACCACGACGGAAGTTTTTCTCAGTTAAAACAACTTCTTCTTCGGCTTCCGCCAATATTCTCACCTTTTGTCCGGGTATTTTCATATCGAAAACGCTCGTTGTAATGGCTCCTATTGTAGAAAACTTGAAACCTAGTGTTTTGATTTTGTCCAAAACCTCGGCTGTACCTGTTGCTCCTTTTAACTTAAAGCATTTTTCAACTATTTGTGACAACTGCTTTTTCTTTACCATCTCTTGAATTTCCAAAGCAATCATAGTCTCAACCTTAGAAGGGTCTCTTTCTACAAAGCCCAAATCTTGAGGAATAGCTTCGTTAAAAATAACCTTACCAACTGTAGTTTCGATAATACCTTTATAGAAAACACCGTCAACAGTCTTTTTAATTCTTATTTTTATAGGAGCTTGAAGTTCTATATCCTTAACTTGGTAAGCCATTTTGGCTTCATCTGTATCCTTAAACAGCCTTCCTTCTCCCTTTGCTCCTTCCTTAATTTGAGTTAAATAATAGCTACCCAAAATCATATCCTGAGTAGGAGTAACGATAGGCTTACCGTCAGAAAGTTTCAAAATATTGTTTGTAGCTAGCATAAGCACTCTCGCCTCGGTTTGTGCTTCGATGCTGAGTGGTACGTGAACGGCCATTTGGTCTCCGTCAAAGTCAGCGTTAAATGCAGGACATACCAACGGATGTAGTTTTATTGCTCTACCTTCCACCAAAATTGGCTCAAAGGCTTGTATGCCTAATCTATGCAATGTAGGCGCACGGTTAAGAAGCACAGGATGATCTCTTATTACTTCTTCCAGGATATCCCAAACAACAGGCTTCATTCTTTCTACCGTACGTTTTGCACTCTTTATATTGTGGCAAATTTCGTTATCAACTAACTTGCGGAATACAAAGGGCTTAAACAACTCCAGCGCCATTTCTTTAGGAAGTCCGCATTGATAAAGCTTTAGTTCGGGTCCAACAACTATTACCGAACGTCCAGAATAGTCTACACGCTTGCCAAGCAGGTTCTGACGGAAACGTCCTTGCTTACCACGCAACATATCAGAAAGTGATTTTAAGTTCCTGTTAGCGGCGCCTGTAACCGGCTTGCCGTGACGGCCATTATCGATTAGAGCATCTACCGACTCTTGCAACATACGTTTTTCGTTTCTTACAACGATGTCAGGCGCTCCGCTATCAATCATCTTCTTTAGACGATTATTACGGTTTATTACCCTTCTATATAGGTCGTTTAGGTCACTTGTAGCAAATCTTCCACCATCTAGCTGTACCATAGGACGTAGTTCGGGAGGTATAACAGGAAGAACTTTTAGTATCATCCAATCAGGTTTGTTTCCGCTTTTACGGAAAGCCTCAACTATTTCCAATCTTTTGGCTATACGTACCTTTTTTAACCCTTGAGCATTAGAAAGAGTTTCTTTTAGTTCTTTACTTTCTTCCTCAAGGTCAATATCTCTTAGTAGTTCATCCAAACTCTCTGCGCCCATTCCCACGCGTAGTCCTTCGGAACCGAACTCTTCTATAGCTGCCCTATATTCCTCGTCCTTTATTACCTGTTTCTTAAAGAAACTGGTATTGCCTGGTTCCAAAACCACTAGGGCTGCAAAATAAATTACTTGCTCTACGTGTTTTGGGCTCATATTCAAAATAGTACTTATTCTGCTAGGAACTCCACGGAAATACCAAATATGCGATACGGGAGCAGCCAAATCGATATGACCCATTCTCTCACGGCGGACTTTGGATTTTGTAACTTCAACTCCGCACTTATCGCAAATAATTCCCTTATATCTTATTCTCTTATACTTTCCGCAATGACACTCGTAATCCTTAGTTGGCCCGAATATTTTTTCGCAGAACAAACCATCTTTTTCTGGTTTTTGTGTTCTGTAATTGATGGTTTCCGGCTTGGTAACCTCACCGTGAGACCACTCTCTTATTTTTTCGGGTGAAGCAATGCTTAATTGTATACTGTCAAAATTGTTTATTTCTATCATATCAGTTCACCTCTGTTATATCTCGTCGTCGTCAAAGCTCTTGTTAAGCAAATCTTCGGAATCGTCAATACCAAACGCGCCCATATCTTTCATAATATCGTCGGTATTCTCTTCTCCCAATCCCAATATCTCTTCTTCATCATCCTCGCCTAAGATATCTTCTTTGGCGCTGGACATAATCTTGTCCATATCGATATCAAGTTTGATTCCGCCAAGCAATCCGTTTTCGTCATCATCGCTAAACAGTGTATCCTTATCTTCACTAAACAAAGTATCTTGCGCTTCGCCAGGTAATCCTGCTCCCAAAAGGGTATCAAGACCACTCATTCCCAAATCGTCAAGATTGATTTCTTTGCTTTCGGTCTTGACCGCGCGCATTTCGTAGATGTTTTCTTCTTCAAAATTCTCGGGTAAGCTGATTTCTTCTTTATCTTCACTATAAAGTTTCAAATCAAGTCCCAAAGCCTGTATCTCTTTCTTTAGCACCTTAAACGCCTCGGGTATGCCCGGTTCGCTGGTAACATTAGCTTTTATTATGGAGTCAAATATTTTTTGTCTGCCCATAACGTCATCACTCTTTACCGTAAGAACTTCTTGCAAAATATGGCTTGCGCCGTAAGCTTCTAGCGCCCAAACTTCCATTTCTCCGAAACGCTGTCCACCGAATTGCGCTTTGCCGCCCAAAGGCTGTTGAGTAACTAAGCTATAAGGTCCTACGCTTCTTGCGTGAATCTTGTCATCAACTAAGTGAACTAGTTTAAGCATATACATATATCCTACCGTAACTTTGTTCTCAAACGCTTCTCCCGTTCTTCCGTCAAACAGTTGAACTTTTCCGTCAAGCGCTAAATTGTTGTTAGCTAGCATATCTTGAATGTCATTTTCCGAAGCTCCGTCAAATACCGGTGTGGCTATTTTAATGCCCAATAGTTTTGCTACTAAGCCTAAGTGAACTTCCAAAACCTGTCCAATATTCATACGAGAAGGAACGCCCAATGGATTTAGAACTATTTGAAGTGGAGTTCCGTCTGCCATAAACGGCATATCTTCACGGGGAAGAACGCGGGAAATTACACCCTTGTTTCCGTGACGTCCAGCCATTTTGTCACCAACAGAAATCTTTCTCTTTTTGGCTATATAAACTCTTACAAGTTTGTTTACGCCTGGATCAAGCTCGTCTTTGTTTTCTCTGGTAAAGATTTTTACGTCTACTACCACTCCGCCCTCTCCGTGAGGAACTTTCAAGGATACGTCACGCACTTCTCTGGACTTTTCACCGAAAATAGCTCTAAGCAATCTTTCTTCGGGTGTTAGCTCTGTTTCTCCCTTCGGAGTAACTTTACCAACCAAATAGTCACCGCTTCTTACTTCGGCGCCTACCATTACGATACCATCTTCATCAAGGTACTTTAACAAATCGTCGCTAACATTAGGTATGTCGCGGGTTATTTGTTCCTCTCCTAGCTTGGTATCTCTTGCTTCTAATTCATATTCTTCTATATGGATAGTAGTAAAGATATCGTGTTTAACTAAGTCTTCGCTAATAAGTATAGCGTCCTCGTAGTTATATCCTTCCCAGGTCATAAAACCAATGAGAATATTTCTTCCTAAGGCAAGCTCACCGTTTTGGGTGGCAGGGCCGTCGGCAAGAATATCGCCTTTCTTAACTCTTTGTCCTTTATTAACTATAGGATTTTGATTGATACAAGTTCCTTGATTGCTTCTGCAAAACTTCTGAAGTTCGTATTCTTTCTTTTCTCCCAAATCATTTTCTACTACTATCTCGTCTGCGCTCACGCTTACTACTTGACAATCTTCATTTGCAATAACGCAAACGCCGGAGTCATAAGCAACCTTATATTCCATACCCGTACCAATTATTGGAGTTTCCGGCCTAAGTAGCGGAACTGCCTGACGTTGCATGTTACTTCCCATAAGCGCGCGGTTTGCATCGTCGTTTTCTAGGAAGGGAATTAAGCTTGTAGCAATAGAAACAAGCTGTTTGGGGTCAACGTCCATATAATCAACTCTAGATGCTGCATATTCTTTAATAAAATCACGATAACGACAAGTTACCCTCGCGTTTATAAATTTGCTTTTTTCATCCAAAGGTTCATTTGCCTGAGCAACGATGTACTTATCTTCTTCATCGGCAGTCAAATATTCCACAATATCAGTAACTACGTTCTTTGCCTTGTCCACCTTGCGGTAAGGAGCTTCGATAAAGCCATATTCATTAATTTTTGCATATGAGCTTAAAGAAGTAATCAAACCAATATTCTGACCTTCGGGTGTCTCGATAGGACACATTCTTCCATAATGGGAGTGGTGAACGTCACGTACTTCAAATCCTGCTCTCTCACGGTTCAATCCGCCTGGGCCTAATGCGCTAAGTTTTCTCTTATGAGTTAGCTCGGCAATAGGATTAGGTTGATCCATAAACTGTGACAATTGGCTGCTTCCAAAGAATTCTCTTATAGCGCTGGAAACAGGACGAATGTTTATTAAAGACTGAGGAGTAACCTCATTAGGATCTGGCGCAATGCTCATTCTTTCTTTAATAACTCTCTCCAAACGGGCAATACCGATACGGAATTGATTTTGAAGCAATTCACCTACCGAACGCACACGTCTGTTGCTCAAGTGGTCAATGTTATCGCAAAAATAAAAACCATGACGCATAGATAAGTTGTAAGAAACTGTAGCAATAATATCATCAACGGTTATATGCTTAAAAACAAGTCTATCTTTGTTTTCTTTGATGGCGGCTTTCAGTGCCTCCATATCATCTCCGCATAGTTCCATCAATTCTCTTAAAGTTGGGTAATATACATTTTCTTTAATACCTAACTTTCTGGGATCTTCGTCAATGTATGCTCGTAAATCCACAGTATTGTTACCAATAACTTTGAATTCTTCTCCGCTGGGAGTAACTACGTAAACAACGTTGACTCCTGCGTTTTGAATTTCTTTACCTTTTTCGGCAGATACTTCTTGACCTTTTTCGGCTAGAATTTCTCCATCAGGAGAGATAACATCACGCGCCAAAGTAAGTTTTTCTATTCTTTCGGCAATGCTCAATTTTTTGTTAAACTTATGTCTTCCTACCTTAGCTATATCATATCTTCTAGCGTCAAAGAAAATGTTGTTAATTAGTACATCAACACCATTGCTAGTAGGCACTTCGCCAGGTTTCATACGGCGATAAAGCTCTATTTTGGCAAGGTCGGTATTATCTATCTCGCCGTCTTTTGCTGCTGTTGCAACAATCATTGGATCATTATTGAATAACTCAAATATCTCAGTGTTTGTTCCAAAGCCTAAAGCTCTAAGTAGTACCGTGGAAGTAATCTTCCTATTCCTGTCAACCCTAACAGACAATAAATTATTGTTGTCCTGTTCGAACTCTAGCCATGCGCCTCTGTTGGGAATAATGGTGGTGGCATAACGCATAACTCCGTTTTTGTCTTGTTCGCCTTTAGTGTAGACACCTGGGCTTCTAACTAATTGGCTTACAACGACTCTCTCTGCTCCGTTAATAATAAACGTGCCTTTGTCGGTCATCTTAGGCAAATCGCCCATAAACACTATCTGGTCTTGCATTTGCCCTGTTTCTTTTACCGTTAGTCTTACCTTTACCTTAAGAGGACTAGTGTAAGTAACGTCACGGTCTTTACATTCCTTAATGGTGTATTTACATGCACCGTCTAAAGTATGCTCCAAAAACTTTAGTTCCAGCTTGCCGCTGTAATCGGTTATGGGTGAGAAATCATCAAAAACCTCTTTAATTCCCTCGTTAATAAAGGTATCGTAGGACTGTTTTTGGACTTCAATCAAATAGGGCATATCTAAGATGTGCTTAATTCTGCTAAAAGACCATCTTTCGGTATTTCCACACTTAATCTTGTGAATTCTTTGAGACATCGCATTGCTCCTTATAAAAATATTCTAAAAATTGACTTTCTGAAACAAGTCTTTTTTGCCAAATACTGCACAAACCCCCTAACCCCGAATTTCTTTAATTCCGAGCCAAGGACATTATTTTTCACAATATTTAGACATTATAGCATTTTATCCCATTTCGTCAAGAAAGTCAAGCGCATTTTCATATATTAGTAAATGTAAATTTTTTATAGGAAGCCCTTGTATGCTTTTAGGCGATTTTGTTCACTATTACGCGATATTGCTCCCCGCAATTGTCCATCAAAACAAAGGTATTTTCACTTTCGTATTCTAAGTCTGTTATCTGCTCTGTTTCCAAAAAAATATTCTCCGATATTATTGCTGTCAGGTTTTCCATTCTTGGCTCCTCCTCTTACTTAATTCCAGATAATTATATACTAACAACCCTTTCTTTCAAAACAAAGCGGAGGCACAAAATGTCGCAAGCTTACTTTAATTGTCGACTGTTGTCGATTATGTTTAGTATGTACGGTTTTTCATCATTTTTGGTCGAATATGGCAGTTTTTAGGTGGTATTATTATATTCCTAAATTCAACAAAATGGAGCGCATATATATAAAGTATTGACTAATTATAATATTTTATTGTATAATCATTAAAGCAGTTAAAAGAGGTAAATTATGATAAAAAAAATAAAAGCATTTCTTAGCACCCATGAGGATATTGCACAGCTTGTAAAGTTCACACTATTTAGCGTAGTAGCTTTCGCTGTGGAATACGCGACTTTTTCCCTTCTCCTGTTTTTCCTCAAAGGAGTAAGCCGTCCTGTTAGCTGGTTCGTATTTTTCTATTCCGAAAGCGACGGCGGACTAGGAGCAATGCTTGCTTTCTTTATTAGCAACGTGCTTGCGCAAATTGTAACCTTTATCCTTAACCGCAAAAAGACCTTCCATGCTACCAACAATATAGTTTTTTCGGCTGTATCTTACGCAATAATGGTTTTCGGTATAATTATTTTGAACACTTGGGCAGGAGGAGCTATTACCACCGCGCTCAATAAGAGTATAGACAATCTAGTTATTTGCCAGTATATCGGCAAGTTATGTGGCTCATTTATGGCTTTTGTTATTAGCTTCTTAGGCAGTAAATTTATAATAATGCGCAAAGTTAAACCCAAAGAACAACCCACAGATAGCCCTGATAAGAGCATAGAGACTCAGCCAAAGGAAGATAAATAATAATGAGACTTGACAAATATCTGAAGGTTGCAAGAATAATAAAAAGACGCTCGGTTGCAAACGAAGCTTGCAGCGGCGATAGAGTAACAATAAATGGCAAAGAAGCCAAACCGTCCAAAGAAGTTAAAGAAGGCGACGTTGTTACCGTAGGCTTCGGTGATAAAAAAATTGTTTTCCGTGTATTGCGTGTGCCGGTCGGGAATGTTTCCAAAAACGACAGTTCTATGCTATACGAAATAATTACTTAAAGGCAAAAAATTGCAGAGGAAAAAATGTATTCGCTTTCAGAACTGTATAGAATAGGCAGAGGCCCTTCAAGTAGTCATACAATGGGGCCGGAAAAGATTTGTGAGATATTTAATGAGCGGTGCACAGCCGCAGATAAGTACAAAGTAGTTTTGTACGGTTCTCTAGCCCTAACCGGGGTTGGTCACGGCACCGACAAAATAATATCAGACACCTTAGACAAGCCGTGTAGTATTGTTTTTGACACGGTTACTAAAGTCCCCCACCCTAACACGATGGATTTGTTCGCTTATAATGAGGAAGAAGAATTATACTTTATGCGAGCCTTTAGCGTAGGTGGCGGACAAGTAAAAATCGAAGGCGAAGAAACCACCTTAAAAGAGGTTTATGCTCTTAATTTTTTTAAGGACATAAAAAACTATTGTGACGAAAACGATATTCGTTTGCCCGATTATGTAGCAGAATGTGAAAACGAAATTTTCGAATATCTTGCTGAAGTTTGGCAAAAAATGAAAGAATGTATTAGAAAAGGTCTTTTTACGGCAGGAATTTTGCCCGGTGGACTCAACATCAGCAGAAAAGCAGGTTTTTTATACAAATCAAATCATATTAACGAAACTCAAGAAACCAAAGAAAACCGCCTTATATGCGCCTACGCTTTTGCTGTTGGCGAACAAAACGCGTGTTTAGAAACGGTAGTTACAGCGCCTACTTGCGGAGCTGCAGGAGTTTTACCTTCGGTTCTTTATTATATGCAAAAAAAGCACTCGTTTTCCGACGAAAAAATAATAAAAGCTTTGGCAACGGCGGGAATAATTGGCAATATTATCAAAACCAACGCATCTATTAGCGGAGCAGAATGCGGTTGTCAAGCAGAGATCGGCAGCGCCTGTTCAATGGCGGCAGCTGCTTTGGGAGAACTTTTCGAAATGAACCTCGACCAAATAGAATACGCCGCCGAAATAGCTATGGAACACCACCTTGGGTTGACTTGCGACCCTGTTTTGGGCTTGGTTCAAATACCTTGCATAGAACGCAACGCAGTAGCCGCTATGAGAGCCATAAACGCTACCAATTTAGCCAATTTTTTATCACAATCCCGCAAAATTTCCTTTGATATGATTGTAGAAACAATGTATAATACAGGTATAGACATCTCGGTTTTTTATCGGGAAACCAGCGAAGGTGGCTTAGCTAAGCTCTATAAAAATAAAAATATGCAATAGGGGTACAATGTTTGACGTCATTATCGTAGCCAACGGAACAAGCTCGCGTATGGGCTTTGATAAGCTTAGTTTCCAAATTGGAGATAAACTTGTCTTACAAAAAACCGTTGATTGCTTCGAAAATATACAAAATATAAACAAGATTATCGTTGTAAGCGATAATTTTTGCATAAATCAAGACAATATTACCAGTGTTAAGGGAGGCACAACGCGCTCTGCTTCGGTAAAATGCGGTTTAGAGTACGTAACTTCAAAGTATGTGCTGATTCATGACGGAGCCCGCCCTTTTGTCTCAAAAGACCTTATAAGCCTTATTATGGAGGCAACGATTACTTACAATTCTGCTATTCCCTGCCTTCCCATTTACGATAGTTTGCGCATAAAGAAAAACGACACCGTTGGAGAATGCGTAAATAGAGATAATTGCGTTAGCGTTCAGACTCCGCAAGGCTTTGCTACCGACCTAATAAAAAGTGCGTACTGCAAAGCAGGTAACAATTTTTATACCGACGACAGCGAAGTGTTTTCGCAATTTATCTACCCTGCTCATTTGGTTAAGGGCGAGCAATCCAACAAAAAAATAACAACTGCGGAAAACGTCTTAAGTATAAATTCCAAAATCGGTTGCGGTTTTGACACACACAAGTTTGCCGCTGACAGAAAACTAATTTTGGGGGGCGTAAACGTGCCGTATCCCTTAGGAATGGAAGCTCATAGTGACGGTGATGTAGTAATTCACGCTTTGATGGATGCTCTTTTGTCTGCAATAGGAGAACGTGACATTGGCGTACTTTTCCCCGACAGCGACTTATCTTACAAAGATATCGACAGCGCTATACTCCTATCTAGCGTAAAAGGTATATTGGACAAAAAAAATGCCGATATAATAAATATCAGCATTGTTATTATGGCGCAAAAACCAAAACTTAGTAGTTTTATCCCGCTTATGAAAAAACGGCTTGCCGATATCTTGGATATAGACAGCCGTAAAATTAGTATTTCTGCTACCACCACCGAGAATTTGGGTATTACCTCGGAAAATAAAGGTATAGCATCCTTTGCAATTGTCAGTCTAAACTAGAGTTTAGAGAGCTTTTACCTCGATAAATACTTTTGCTACTGTTTCTTTATAACACCAAACTTCAGCTTCATATCTTCCCAAAGTTTTTATCTGCGCGGGCAAGGATATTTTTTTCTTATCTACAACAAAGCTCAATTCTTTTAGCGCATTTGCCACGTCTTGAGTTGTCACGCTACCGTACATCTTGTCTTCGTTGCACTTAACTTTAACTACTATCTCTTTACCTTTTAACGCGTTATACATTTCCATAGCGGCGGCTTTTTCTTCAGCCAAACGCTTTTGCTCGTTAGCAAGTTTTTGATTCCTTTCATTTTGCGCATTTTTTGTGGCTTCTGCCGCAATTTTTTTTGGAAGTAAGAAATTACGCGCGTAGCCGTCATTAACTTCCACTATCTCTCCGCTTTTTCCTAGCGGTTTTATATCTTGTAATAAAATTACCTTCATATTATCCTCCTGAAACGTTTATAAATAGTATATAATCCTAATTCACTTTTGTCAAACTACTTCGTATAAAAGGTAAGTATATCTGCATACTAGAATCACCAAAGGAGATAATAATTATGATGCAATTAAAATGTACCACTAGCAATTGTCAACACAATTTGAAATGTCACTGCAACGCCGGATTGATTACCGTATCTGAAAAGGGCTGTTGCGACAGCAAAATCAAGCGCGCGGGAGGAGCTTTGGAACAGACGTTTAAGGAACTTGAAGCAGGAGATGAATTCCTTAGCGATGCTCCAGGCGTTGTCCAGTGCCACGCCTCTTGCATATACAACAAAAACAACCGTTGCACAGCAACATCTTTGCTTGTAAATGACATTATGCTTAGCACAAAATGCGCAACAAGAATAAAACCCTAGTAATTAAAAAGACGGCTTCGCAATAAACAATGCATAACCGTCTTTTTTTTAACACAAATTTTTGTAAAAAAACTATTTTACTTCTACT
>CAYIZR010000015.1:0-11669 GCA_964367755.1 uncultured Christensenella sp.
TATTATAACTGCTTTCCGAATATGTGTCAATACCAAAAAGCAGCAAAAAAACTAAATTTGCCTGCTTTTCTTGACAAATTCCGTCATAACAAGTATATTACTAGATAACACAGTTTTTCTAGGAGTTAATATGTTTAATAATCTTATCGCTGCGGCAAGCGCCTGGCAGTTCGTAATATTTTTTATTTACATAGCAATGCTTGTCGTTGTCGCCATTATTTGCAGTAAAAAGAGCAAAGGACTTAATTCCTTTATGTTTGCCAACAAAGGCGTAGGCGGTTGGCTTTCGGCATTCGCTTATGGCGCAACCTACTTTTCTGCAGTAATATTTATTGGTTACGCCGGTAAATTCGGTTGGAACTTCGGTCTTTCCGCAATTTGGATTGGCATTGGCAATACATTATTTGGCACCCTGCTTGCTTGGAAAGTCCTTGCCAAACGTACAAGGCATATGACAGCTACCCTCAAAGCAAGAACAATGCCGGAATTTTTTGAGAAGCGCTATCAAAGCAAACATATAAAACTTGTATCCTCCCTTCTTATTTTTATATTCTTACTTCCCTATTCCTCTTCGGTTTACCAGGGACTAGGTCATATTTTTTCATCAGTTTTGGGAATTGAGCCCATATATTGCATTGTTATTCTCGCTGGAGTAACTGCTTTCTATCTTTTCCTTGGCGGGTATATGGCAACCTCTATTACCGATTTTATTCAAGGCACTATTATGCTAGTAGGTATAACGGTATGCGTTTTTACATTACTTGGTAACGACGCTGTCAACTGGGGCGAGGGACTAAGTAAACTTACCGCTAACAATTTAGGACTAATTCCATCTTCTGCTTATCCGGCAGGAAAAACCTTTCTTGACAGCCCTCTGTTTAATGTTATTATTTTGATTTTACTAACTTCTTTTGGAATTTGGGGCTTGCCACAATCCATTCACAAATTTTACGCAGTAAAAGATGATGCCGCCATAAAAAAAGGCACTATCGTCAGTACTCTATTTGCCTTAATAATAGGCGGAGGGGCTTATTTTATGGGCAGTTTGGTTACCCTTTTTGTTAGTAAAGACACATTTACGGGAAGCTTAGGAAGTAACTTTGACAAGCTTGTCCCCGAAATGATAACCAATAATTTAAGTCCAGCTTTACTAGGTCTTATTATAGTATTGTTATTTTCGGCTAGTATGTCAACTTTGGCTTCTCTTTCCCTCTCATCGGCATCTACCGTTTCTATAGACTTTTATAAAGGCTACCTAAAGAAAAACGTATCAGATACTAACACTACAGTAATTATGCGAATACTTTGTTTGGTTTTTGTAGCGATTTCGGCGTTGCTCGCTATCGCCCAAATAGATGCAATAGTTACTATGATGAGCCTAAGCTGGGGCTTGCTTGCGGGCTGCTTTATTGGACCTTATGTACTAGGTCTATACAGCAAAAAGATAAACAAAATGGGCGCATACGCGAGCATCATTACCACCCTTACTGTTACCATAACCTTGATAATAGTACTGGGAATAATTACCACTCCCAATCAAGCTTCCTTTGGCGCTATATTAAAAGCAGGCATCGGCCGAAGCCCTTTCATTGGCGTTGTTTGTATGGTATGTTCCTTTATCGTAACTCCACTTTTCAGCAAACTAACCGCAAAAAAATACCCTGTTACAGATAAGCTTTTGAGCGAACTATTTGCCAAATAATTATAAATTATATGTTTTCTTAAACAAATAAAAATAATACCCTGTTTATAAGCAGGGTATTCTCATAAAAAAAAGGAAGGGAATAATTTACCCTTCCTTTTAATTATATTAGCATATTTTTATAATATTTTTTCGCTGAGAAGCTTTATCCCTTTTTCTTGAAAAAGCTTGATTGCCTTTTCAGTATCCTCCACACGCAATAGTATTTTGGCAGTATTGTAGTTGGTTAGAACAAAGGAATATAGATATTCTATATTTATCGCCTCCTCTTCAAGTAGCCCTATAACGTTAGCCAAAGCGTTAGGTACGTCAGCAACCTCAACCCCTATAAGGGAAGTTTGCTCCACAGCAAAACCGGCATCCTTCAGAATTTTGTAGGCCTTTTCATTGTCACGGGCAATAAAGCGAACTATGCCGTAATCCTTAGTATCGGCAATAGAAAGTGTGACAAAATCCAAACCCTTTTCTCCCAAAGTATTGGTAAGCTTAAAAAGTCTACCCGGCTTATTTTCCATAAAAACCGACAATTGTTTTACCAGCATAAATAATACCTCCTTATGATATTATGTTATTAAAATATTTGACGCTTGTCAATAACCCTTTTGGCTTTACCTTCACTTCTTGGTATTGCCATTGGTTCTACAAGCTTGACTCTTGCGCTTATGCCTAAATATGCGTGGATTTCTCCCTCTATTTTCTTGCGCAAACTCTCTATGTTGCTAACAGTATCGCTAAATAGCTTTTCGTTAACTTCAATATGTATTTCCATTATGTCCAGGTTGTCTACTCTATCGACATAAATCATATAGTGGGGTTCTACCCCGCTAACGTTCATAATAGCCGTCTCTATTTGAGAAGGGAATACGTTTACACCTCTAATTATTAGCATATCGTCGCTTCTGCCCTTAACCTTGTTCATTCTTACCGTTGTTCTTCCGCAAGAGCATTTTTCGGCGCATAAGGAAGTAATATCTCTGGTTCTGTACCTTATCAGCGGTTGCCCTGTTTTGGTAAGGGTAGTAAATACTAGCTCACCTTCCTCGCCGTAAGGCAAAGGCTGCAGAGTGTCAGCATCAATAATCTCGGGATAAAAATGGTCTTCTTGAATATGCGAACCTACTTTTGCATGACACTCCATAGCAACTCCCGGGCCTGATATTTCCGACAGACCGTAAATGTCACGAGCGTCTATTTTTAAGCGTTTTTCTATTTCTTGTCTCATATTTTCCGACCAAGGCTCTGCCCCAAAAATACCTACCTTAAGCTTTAAGTCTTCCAGTGTAACGTCTTTACCCTCTAACTCTGTCCCCAAATAAATAGCGTATGAGGGAGTACAACAAAGGACAGTTGCTTCAAAATCCTTTATAAGCATAAGCTGTCTTTTGGTATTGCCACTGCTTGCAGGAACGACTCCCGCACCGATTTTTTCGGCGCCGTAATGCAATCCAAGTCCACCGGTAAACAATCCATATCCGTAAGAAACATGCACGATGTCTTTTTTAGTGACGTTTGCCATAGCAAGCGACCTTGCCACACTCTCCGTCCATATATCCAAGTCGTTTTGTGTATAACCTACAACTGTTAGTTTTCCCGTGGTGCCACTAGATGCGTGTATCCTTACAATGTCTTCTTTGGGTGACGAAAGCATACCAAAGGGATACCCGTTACGCAAGTCTTGCTTTGTGGTAAAGGGAAGCATAACAATGTCGTCAATGGTCTTAATATCGCTAGGTTTGAGCTTTATTGCATCCATTTTTGCCCTGTATGTAGGAACTGTTTCGTATACTCTTTGTACAAGCTTTACAAGCCTTTCGCCCTGCAAAGCGCGCATTTGCTCTCTACTCAAACACTCTACTTCGGGCATATAAATATAGCCGTTATTGTTCATATATATATCTCCTTATGCGTTATATCCTAAATGGAATGCCTTAATATTCATTTCCAGCATTTTGGATGGGATGCTCTCTTCAAGCGCCTTCTCCATATCTTCTTTATTTAAGTTCATTAGTCTGGTAAAAGCTCCCAGCATAACAGAATTTGCGCACTTAGCGTTGCCTACAGACTCGGCTATTGCCAAAGCGTCCACACATACAGCTTTAGGAAGCTTGTCACATATATTTTCGGGGTATTTTGCCATACCTGTAACAACGGGCATTGGCATTATTTCTTGAGAAGAATAAAGTATTATTCCATCATCCTTTAGATAATGAGCGTATCTAAGCGCCTCTAACTTTTCAAAGGCGATAATGATATCTGCCCCCTTAGCGTCTATAATAGGTGAGTTTATCTTTTCCCCCATTCTGACAAAGGTAATTACGCTGCCGCCTCTTTGCGCCATTCCGTGAACTTCACTTAACTTGCAATCAAGGTTATTATTTAACGCATATTTCCCCAAAACTCTGCTAGCAAGTAATGTTCCCTGTCCGCCCACTCCGGCAATCAATATATCCATATTTCCTCCTACTTTTCTATAGCGTTAAACTTGCAAACCGAAAGACACAAGCCACACTCTGTGCAAAGCGACTTATCAATAGTCACTCCGTTTATTCCACTTACTATAGCAGGACAGCCTAATTTTAAGCATGCCTTGCAGTTTCTGCAATTACTGTTTATTCTAAAACCTTTATAGACGGCTTTTTTTAGTAATACGCAAGGTCTTCTAGCGATAATAACTGATACGCCTTCCCTTGATAATTCTTCCTTTACAGTCTGTTCAAATGCAACAAGTTCATTAGGGTCAACAACTCTTACGCTAATAACACCAATTGCTTTACAAACTTCTTCTAAATTAAGCTTAAAGGTCTCTTTATTTCTTATTGTTTTGCCTGTTGCAGGGTGGTTTTGGTGTCCCGTCATACCAGTGGTACTGTTATCAACAATAATAATTGTTGCGTTAGCCTTGTTGTATACAGCCTCAACCAAACCTGTTAATCCGCTATGTACAAAGGTGCTGTCGCCTATGATTGCCACTGTATGCTTATACGCCTCAGGGTCGGCCTTATCAAAGCCTACCGCCATACCTATGCTAGCTCCCATACATACCACGCTGTCAATAGCGTTAAGAGGGGTAATTGCTCCCAAAGTATAACAACCTATATCACCAAGAACGGTTAGTTTTAACTTAGACAAAACATAAAAGACTCCTCTATGTGGACAACCTGCGCACAATACCGGGGGACGGGCAGGAACAATAGCTGCATCGCTAAATAACTTCTCTCCCAAAACTTTTTCTCTTATCATATTTGCCGAAAACTCACCTTGAATGGGAAACAAGTTCTTCCCTTCAACATTGCAAATACCGTATGTTTTTATCAAACTCTCTATATGTGGCTCCAATTCTTCAATTACTATACATCTTTCTACGCTATTTACAAATTCCTTAATAAGATTATATGGCAGAGGATAAACCATACCTAATTTTAATACGCTTGCCTCAGGCAAAGCTTCTTTAACATATTGATAAACTCCTCCCGCGCAAATAATGCCTAGCTTGCTTGAGCCTTTTTCTACTGCATTTATGGCAAAATTGTTGCTATCTAAGGATAGTTTATTTAATCTTTCTTCAACTATTATGTGCCTTTTTTTAGCATTTGCAGGCATCATAACGTACTTGCCTATGTCCTTAACATACTCTTTGACCCCTACTTCTTTCCTCTCTAACATTTCCACCGCGCTTTGGCTGTGGGCAACTCTGGTAGTAAGACGCAAAATAATTGGGGTGTCGTATTCTTCTGATATTTCAAAGGCAAGAGCGGTAAAATCCTTTGCCTCCTGGCTGTCCGACGGCTCAATAACAGGCACGTTTGCCGCGCGGGCTATTAGCCTTGTATCTTGTTCGTTTTGGGAACTAAACATACTCGGGTCGTCAGCAACGGCAACCACCAAACCACCGTTAACACCTGTATAAGCCACCGTAAAAAGAGGGTCGCTCGCTACGTTTAGTCCAACGTGTTTCATAGAAACAATAGTCCTTGCGCCCCTTAATGAGCTACCGATACCTACTTCTAAAGCTACCTTTTCATTAGGCGCCCATTCTGCATAAATATCTTCGTATCTTGACAATTCTTCGGTGATTTCTGTTGACGGTGTACCAGGATATGCCGAGGCTACATTAACTCCTGCCTCATACGCACCTCTAGCAACCGCAAAATCGCCCAGTAACAGTTTTTTCATCTATACCTCCGCATTAAAAAATGCCTTTTTATTTGTTATCGTAAACTTTTCTTAAATCAGTAACTCTTTTTACTTTTCCTTCCCCTCTAGGTATGGAAAAAGGCTCTACAAGTTTTACTTTTACATCCAATTGAACTACTGATTTGAGTTTTGCGCGTGTTTTTGCCACCAGATTTTCCAAATTGGCATAATTAGCCAAAAGTTCTGCGCTGCCCACTTCTACGTGTACTTCTATGGTATCCATAAAGTTCTTTCTATCTACTATTATCTTGTAATTACTGCCTAGCTCAGGAATGGATAATACCACACTTTCTATCTGTGAGGGGAAGACGTTTACACCTCTGATTATCATCATATCGTCTGTTCTTCCCACAATACGAGCCATTCTTGCTGAAGTTCTACCGCATTTACACACTTCATAATTAAGAGCTGTTATATCCTTTGTACGGTACCTAAGTATAGGCATCGCCTCTCTGTCAAGAGTAGTTATTAGCATTTCCCCGTATTCGCCCTCTCCTAAAACCTTGTTTTCTTCAATATTAACAATCTCTGGCAAATAAAAATCCTCATTTATATGCATACCTGCTTTAATAGCGCATTCGCCCGATACCCCTGGCCCGCCTACTTCGGTTAAGCCATAGTTTTCGGTGGGCAATACTCCCCAAGTATCCGCCAAAACTTTATGCATTTCGTTTGTGGACGCTTCGGCTCCAACAAAGGCATACTTTAGCTTCATATCCTTTATCATGTCCATTTTTTTGGCTGTTTCTGCCAAATAAATAGCGTAAGAAGGAGTAGCTACTAAGCCCGTTACCCCAAAATCTTTCATAATCATAAGTTGCCTTTCGGTATTGCCACTAGACATAGGGACAACAGTTGCGCCAAGCTTTTCTATGCCATAATGCAATCCAAAACCACCTGTAAACAATCCATAACCAAAAGCTACTTGAATAATATCTTCATCGGTAGCCCCTCCCATACTCAAAATACGAGCAATACAAGTTGCCCAATTGTCTAAATCTCTTCTAGTATATCCGCCAACAATCGGCTTACCTGTGGTTCCGCTCGAAGCGTGCAGACGTATTATTTGTTTCATAGGAACAGCAAAAAGATTGAAAGGATAATTGTCCCTCAAGTCTTCTTTGGTGGTATAAGGTACTTTTTCTATATCCTTCAATGTAACAATATGTTCAGGTTTTAAGCCGATAGCGTCAAACTTATCCTTATACATTTTTACATTTTCGTAAGCGTATTTGACTGTGTGTTTCAAACGCTCTAGCTGCATTGCCTCAATATCTTTTCTGCTACGCGTTTCCGTTAGGGTATCGTACATTTTATCCTCACTTAAACAATAAATTATATATATTAAATTATTTTAACATAATACATAAGCTTTTTCAATCTTTTAATGAACAAAACCACAATAAAAAAGTAGATGCTTTGCTATCAAATGGCGCGAGCAAATGTCAACGCAACTACCTTTTTGGCTTTGCCTGCGTTAATTAAACATAATGCGCATTCATTTATAGTTGCGCCTGAAGTGACCAAATCGTCCAAAATCAATACCTTCTTGCCTGCGTAAGCCTCATTATCTACAAAAAAATTGCCTTTTACAGCCTCTTTTCTTTCATCAAACTTTAATTGCGCTTGGTCTTTTTTGTGCTTTATCCTAGCTATTTTTTGCAACATTGGCAAGTTTGTTTGCTTGGCAAAAAACTTAGCTACATTTTTCATTGCATCATAACCGCGCCGCCTTAATACCTGCTTACAACTAGGCACAAAACAAACTACGTCAAAATTAATATCACTTTGTGAATACAACTCGCTCATTGCCTTTGCCATATATTGTGACAAATAAGGACGGTTGCCATCTTTGTAAGCAAGCACGTACTTTCTGGCAAGCTTATCATATTTGTAACAAGAAAAAACCTCTATTTTTTCATAAGTAAGCTTTTTTTCTTCAAGGCTAATTAGTTCGCTCATGCATTTTTCACATAAGGAATAACCATTGTCAAACGTTAGCTCCTTTCCACAACCGTTGCAAGTAATTCCTACTGGGAAAACAGCGTCTAATATGCTTTTTAATACCTTTTTAATCTTCATCTTTGCCCCAAAGCATCTCGATGCGGTTCTTATTTCTTTGCAAAAATTCTTTCAATAGAGAGTATCTTTTTACGGTAAAATTATTAGATACCATCTTCTTCAAACTGTCATCGTCTCCGATTATTACCACCATATTTTTTGCTCTAGTTATGGCAGTATAAAGTAGATTTCGGGTAAGAATCATATAATTGCCACCGTTTACTACCAAAACCACCACAGCAAATTCACTACCTTGTGACTTATGGACACTGATACAATAAGCAAGCATAAGCTGTTCAACTTCTCCGCCCTTATACTCCACTATTTTGCCGTCGTCAAACTCTACTTTAACGCCCTTTTCATCGGCAACAACAATATACCCTATATCTCCGTTAAAAACTCCCGTTCCGCTTTCTTTATTCCAGTTCTTAATCCAAGTTATTGTATAATTATTAACATTCTGCATTACCTTATCACCCACTCGGAAAACGGTACCTTGACAAAAATGTTCCTTGCCAATAGGGTTAATTACCTTTTGAAGTTCTATGTTAAGGTTATCTACTCCAACAACGCCTTTCTTCATCGGAGCCAAAACCTGTATATCCTTTGTACTAAGCTTGGCAAAATTCGGTATACGCTCGTTTGTCATACTCAAAACGTCACTTAGGATACCGTAATTGTCTTTTTTGTTTGACATAAAAAAGTCTGAGGCGCCCTTAAAAATGGGCATTTCTCCCTTGTTAACCCTGTGCGCGTTAGTAACAATCATACTGTCAACAGCTTGCCTGTAAATGTTAGTAAGATAAACTACCTTTATAAGTTGGGAGTTAATAATATCGCTTAAAATATTGCCGCAGGAAACACTAGGCAATTGGTCTTTATCTCCTACAAGAACTAACCTTGCTCCGCAAGGAATAGACTTAAGAAGGGCATAGAATATATAAATATCAGCCATACTTATTTCGTCAACAATTATTATGTCGGCTTCAAGGGGATTGGTTTCGTTTTTTTCAAACCGTCTATCCGAAGAAAAGTCCGCTCCAAGTAACCTATGAATGGTTTTTGCTTCCTCTCCGGTAGCTTCAGTCATTCTTTTACCTGCCCTGCCTGTGGGCGCGCAAAGCATAACTTTCTTTTTCCTCTGTCCCAAAATGGTAGTTATGCCCTTAATTATCGTGGTTTTGCCAGTTCCAGGCCCGCCTGTAATTATAGAAACGCCATTGTTAAACACGCTTTTTATTCCATCAGTTTGGTTGTCGTCCAAAATAATGTTGTTGACCTTTTGATAGTCCCTTAGCTCGGCGTCTATATCAATATCCCACTTTTCGGCAGTCATATTTAGTCTGATTAGTTTGGTTGCAATGGCATTTTCGGTGTTGTAATTAAGTTGCGTTGCTACAAAAACCTGGTCCGCTACAACATGACTTTTAACCTCGTCCATATTATCCAAAATAGCCTTGACTTCCTCTTCCTCTAACTCAAGAAGTTTTGCGCACTCTCTACACAAATCACTTTTAATAAGGCAGGTATGTCCTCCTTTTATCGCCGCTTCAGACAAGGTATAAATAATACCTGACTTTATGCGAAACTCACTATGGCTGTCAATCCCTAGTCTTTTTGCAATTTTATCGGCGGTTACAAAGCCTATCCCGTCTATATCTTCCACCAAACGGTATGGATTATAGCTAACTACACTTTTGGTATCATTCTCGTATTTTTTATAAATTTTTAGGGCAGTTCCCATAGCTATATCATATTTTTGCAAAAACAAAATAGCTTCCTTCATATTCCTAGTAGCTTTATAACTCTCAATAATTTCTTCCAGTTTCTTTTTGCCAATTCCGTTTACTTTGCTTAGCTGTTTTGGGTCTTTTTCCAAAACATCCAGGGCAGTTATTCCAAAATATTTAACTATTTCCCAAGCTAATTTTTCTCCAATGCCCTTAAAAAGTCCACTGGATAAATATTTATATATTCCCATTACGTCATCAGGCTTACTCAAAATAACGTCACTAACCAAAAACTGCTCACCAAAGCGTGTATTGGTCTTAAATTCCCCGGTTATCTCTAAGTTTTCTCCCTCTGTCACAATAGGAAAAATGCCGACAGCAGTTATCAGCCTGCCATCGGCATCGAAGTTGAGTACGGTATATCCGTTTTCCTCATTACGGAAAACTACATCCTCTACCTTCCCCTTAAATTTCATTTACATATATTTCCTGATTTCCGCAACTTTATCAGTTTTTTCCCAACTAAACATATCATTGCCAAAATGCCCATAGCTTGCTGTTGCAAGATACTGCGGAGCATTAAGTTTAAGATTGTTTATTATAGCTTTCGGGCGGAAATCAAATATTTTATTTACTATCTCGGCAATCTTTTCATCGCTAAACACGCCCGTACCGTGCGTATTTATATCTACGGAAACAGGTTTTGCCTTACCAATAGCATAAGCTACTTGAATCTGACATTTTGAGCAAATACCACTTACAACAAGGTTCTTAGCTACATACCTAGCATAATAAGTTGCGCTTCTGTCCACTTTGGTGGCATCCTTTCCGCTAAAAGCTCCTCCGCCGTGAGCAATGTACCCACCGTATGTATCAACTATTATTTTTCTTCCGGTGAGACCGCTGTCACCTTTAGGTCCACCTACCACAAATCTACCGGTAGGATTAACATAATATTTAGTATTTTCATCCAATAAATGCGCTGGGATTGCCTTCTTTATTACTTTTTCAAGCATATCTTGACGCAAAACATCGATGCTGATATCGTCATTATGCTGAGTTGACAAAACCACGGTATCTACCCTAATAACTTTGCACTCATCACTATATTCCACGGTAACTTGGGCTTTTCCGTCGGGACGCAAATAATTTATTTCGCCGCTCTTTCTAACCTCAGAAAGCTTTCTGCACAATTTGTGACTAAGAGTTATAGCAAGAGGCATTTTTTCTTCAGTTTCGCTACAAGCATAACCAAACATAAGTCCTTGGTCGCCCGCTCCCGTCTTGTCAATATCGTCATTGCTAAGTTTATGTTCAAAGCTATTGTCAACACCCATTGCAATGTCGGGCGATTGACAGGTTATAAGCTGCTTTATCTCACAATTTTTATAATCAAAACCATATTCTTCTTTATCATAACCTATATTTTTGATAGTGTCTCTTGCAATTTTTTCAATATCAACTTTTGCTTTAGTGGTGATTTCTCCCATAATCAGCAAAAAGTTTTCGGTGCAACAGCATTCGCAAGCAACTCTTGCATTGCTATCTTTTTCCAAAATTGCATCTAAAACGGCATCACTTATCTGATCACAAACTTTATCAGGATGCCCTTCGGTAACACTTTCTGATGTAAAAAATCTGTTCATAGTTCTTTCTTCTCCTAAATCAAACAAGGTGGATTAACTCCACCTTGTTTTGTTAATCTTAAGTTTTAGTCGTCTATCTCATCCAACATATCAACTTTGTCAAAGTTCATATCCTCAACGACTCCACTACCCATTCCGTCGTTGCTGACCAAAGAAATATTTTTGTATTCCTTCATACCTGTTCCCGCAGGAATAAGCTTGCCGATAATAACATTTTCTTTTAGTCCAATCAAATTGTCTATTTTGGACTTGATTGCCGCGTCGGTTAATACTCTTGCCGTCTCCTGGAAAGATGCTGCCGATAAGAAAGATTCTGTAGCTAACGCAGCCTTACTG
>CAYIZR010000016.1:0-11401 GCA_964367755.1 uncultured Christensenella sp.
GATACAAATAGTTTTTTGCAGCAAATAAATATAAATGATATAAAAACTTATGTTAATCAAGAATACACCGCCGAGTTTCAACTCAACACATTAAACCTAAGTATAAATAACTTAGAGGGTCCTGTTTTAGATATAGGTTGTGGAGAAAATCATTATTTAGTTGATTACTTGAATAGCAAGGATATTGAGACTTATGGTATTGACCGATATAATAGCAAAAATAATAAGGTCATAAAGAGTGATTTTTTAACTTATGACTATCACTTAAAGCAATGGAAGAATATATTATCAAATATGGCATTTTCCAATCATTTTAACAAACACCTATTGTATAACGATGATAAAGTTGAAGATTATTGCAAAGCGTATAATAATATTATAAGTTCGTTAGCTGTAGGTGGAAAGTTTACGTATGCCCCTAGTATTATAGGAATTGAAAGAATGATTGATAAAAAGATTTTTTTAATTACTAATGAAGAAGTCGCTTATGGGCTGTTTAGAACAAGCATTATTAAACTTAGATAGAAATAATAAAAAACTCCCCCAAAAAGTATTTAGAATTTTTTCTGTGTCTTTTTTTATTTATGCTTGACATTTGTATTAAATGGGAATAAGATAAAATAAAGGTATATTATGAAAAAAGTTTTGACCGCAAATTATTACTACTTTAGGAATGAGGGCTACTACTTTAGTGAGTCCTGTTTTTGATGCGGTTGAATTCTATAAATATAGAAAGTTTTAGCAATTAAACCGCCCGAATAAGGACGGTTTTTTTATAGAAAAATATATAAAAAGAAGGTGAATTATGATTATTGTAATTAGAAACAATCAAGAGCAAAAGCAAGTTGACAGTTTGGTGCGTTGGATTAAGGGTCTTGGCTTGGATATTCATATGAGCGTGGGCGATATTTCCACCGTTATTGGCTTGGTGGGCGATACTTCTAAGGTGGATATTGATGTTATTCGTTCCCTTGATATAGTAGACAGCGTTAGCCGTATTCAAGAGCCGTATAAGAACGCAAATAGGAAGTTTCATCCCGATGATACCATTATTGATGTTTGCGGACATAAGTTTGGGGGTAACCATTTCCAAATTATTGCAGGCCCTTGCTCGGTTGAGAGTGAACAGCAAGTAATTACTATTGCTAAGGAAGTAAAAAAGTCGGGCGCTACAATTTTGCGTGGTGGGGCTTTTAAGCCGAGAACTTCTCCATACGCTTTCCAAGGTCTTGGCGTTGCCGGGCTTAATATGCTAAAAAAAGCAAGAGATATTGTAGGGATTCCTATTGTTACCGAGATTATGAGTGAACAATATATAAACGAGTTTGCCGACGTTGACATTATTCAAGTTGGAGCAAGGAATATGCAAAATTTTGACTTGCTTAAAAAAATAGGACGGTTAAAAAATCCGATACTACTTAAAAGAGGCCTTGCTAACACCATAGAAGAATGGCTAATGAGCGCAGAATATATTATGAGCGAAGGCAATATGCAGGTTATTTTGTGCGAAAGAGGGATAAGGACCTTTGAGCCGTACACAAGGAATACATTAGACTTGTCGGCTATTCCTATCCTAAAAGAGAAAACGCATTTGCCGGTAATTGTCGACCCAAGCCACGCTTCGGGACTATCAAGGTTAGTTCGGCCGATGTCACTTGCCGCCGTTGGAGCAGGAGCTGACGGACTAATTATTGAAGTGCATAATGATCCTGCCCGCGCTCTGTGCGATGGCGCGCAGTGTTTGCGTCCCGAACAATTTGATGAGGTTGTGCGCAATATTGACGTTATGCTACCCGTAGTAAACAAAGTAAGAGATAAGGAGTAATTATGACTGTTGCAATTTTCGGTTTGGGGCTAATTGGCGGGTCTATTGGTAGAAGTCTGGTAAAAAAATCAAGTTACAAAATCATAGGCTATGATACAGATAACGCTACTTTATTAAAGGCTCAAGCTATGGACGCTATACACGAAGAAATCGACGAAGAAAACATAAAAACTGTCGATATGGTAATTTTGGCGGTTAATCCTAATGCCGCAGTAAAAATTATGGGGGAAATTTGCTCCAAATTAAAAAGCGGTTGCGTTGTTGCTGATTGTTGCGGCAATAAAAGAATGGTAGTTAACGAAATGGAGCGGTTAAGAAAGCTTTATGATTTGGAATTTGTGGGGATGCACCCCATGGCAGGCAGAGAGTATAGTGGACTTAGTCATTCTACTTTGTATCTGTTTGAAAACGCATATTTTATACTTGTGCCAGTTCATACTTCTATTGAGGGATTGGTAAAAATTAAAGAACTTATAACATATTTAGGAGACATTAAGGTGGTTATTTCTACCGCCGAAAAGCACGATAAGATTATTTCTTATACTTCTCAACTTGCTCATATTGTTTCCAGCGCGTATATAAAGAACCCAATCAGTCAAAAACACGCGGGCTATTCGGCTGGAAGTTTTAAGGATATGACGAGGGTTGCAAAACTAAATCCGCAAATGTGGAAAGAGTTATTTTTGGAAAATAAAGATAACTTAATCGAGCAAATAGAACTTTTTCAAAAGGAATTAAGTAAGTTTTGTCAAGCTTTGGCTAAAGATGACGGCGATAAATTAGAAGAATTACTAAAAGAGGGTGCGGATATGAAAGAAACCGCCGAAATTGCGCGTAAAATAGGGGTTGTCGATGATAAGAATTAGTGTAAACACAAGTAATAAATACGATATAGTAATAAATCAAAGTTATAAAGATTTTGGCATAGAGGCATGCAAGGTATTGCGCGGTAAAAAAATCTTAGTAGTTACCGACGAAAACGTTGCGCCCCTTTATTTACAAGAGGTTCAAAAAGAACTTGAGAAATATTATTTAGTAGAAACCTTAGTAATTATGGCAGGGGAAAAGATAAAGTCTGTCCAAACATATATGCAAATTATTATTGCCTTGGAAAAAGCAAAATTGACGCGGAATGATGCTGTTGTGGCATTGGGAGGAGGCGTTGTTGGAGATATAACAGGCTTTGCCGCGGCAACTTATTTGCGAGGAATTGACCTGATTCAGGCGCCGACAACTTTGCTTGCCGACATTGATTCCTCGGTAGGTGGCAAGACGGGAGTAAACCTTGACAGTGGCAAAAACCTTTTGGGGGCTTTTTATCAGCCAAAATTGGTTTATATAAACACCTTAGCTTTGTCCACAATGAAAAGTGAAGATTGGAATAGCGGTATAGGAGAAGGCATAAAGTATGCATTATTGCGAGGCGGAGAGGTCTTAGACATTTTGGAGAAAGGTCAAATAAAACAAAATATATCTAGATTTATTGAGCTTTGCGTCAACATTAAGAAAAAAATTGTTGAAAAAGATACCTTTGAAAAAGGAGAGAGAAGACTGCTTAATTTAGGACATACTTTCGGGCACGCTATAGAGAAGCTTTCTCATTATAAAATTCCGCACGGAGTGGCGGTAGTTAAGGGGCTTGTTATTGCTATGAACTATTCCCAAAAGCTAGGCTTAAAGGATAGCGACATAGATAGAGTGACGGATATTTGTAGGCAATACGATATTAACACAGATTGTCCGTTTGATAAAAAAAGTATGGGAGAGGTTATTTTAAGTGATAAGAAGATAGAGAGTAGCGGAGTTGTAAACTTTGTTGCTGTCAAAGCAATAGGAGAATGTATTACTGTAAAAGTAAAGGTAGAGGAGCTAATAAATTTATGTTAGTTAATGTGAAGCCAAATAACTTTTATAAAGGAGATGTTTTTATTCCCTCTTCCAAATCGGTGTCGCATAGGTGGCTTATTTGCGCTGCGCTATCTGGTAAAGAGAGTGTAATTAGCGGTAATTTGCGAGGCGACGACATAGAAGCTACAGCAGACTGTTTAAGAGCTTTGGGGGCAAAAATAGAATTTTTTAGTAACTATGTTAAGGTTATTCCCATAGATAAAAAAGCCTTAAAAGCGAGCCTTAACGTCAGGGAAAGCGGCTCTACTTTACGGTTTTTGTTGCCATTAGCGGCGGCATTAGGGGTGGAAACTGATTTTGTTATGAGTGGAAGGCTCAAAGAAAGACCAATTAGTGCGTTACTTAGCGTAATTGGAGAAAAGGGCATAGTATTTAATGATAATCCGCTAAAAATATCGGGAAAGTTAATCTCAGGAGAATATAAAGTTGATGCAAGCGTAAGTTCACAATTTATTAGCGGTTTATTGTTTGCGCTACCCCTGCTTGAGGGCGATAGCAAAATAATTATGCTTGGCAATATTGTGTCTATTGGATACATAAATATAACCTTGTCAGTACTAAAAAAATGCGGAATAAAAGTGGAAAGCACTGATTATGGTTACTTTATCAAAGGTGGACAAAGCTATTTTGTTCCTAATGACGCAAGCGCTGAAGGAGATTGGAGCAGTTGCGCCTTTTTTGCGGTATTGGGTGCCCTAAATGGCGATATATGTATACGCAACGTTGATATTAACTCTCAGCAAGGCGATAAGGAAATAGTAGCTTTACTAAAAAAAGCTCAAGCAGATGTAACGGTAGGGCAAGACTATATAAGGGTAAAAAAGTCAAAACTAGCAAGTATACAATTTTCCGCTCAAGCAATACCGGATTTGGTGCCTGCTATTGCAATTGCCCTTGCTACGGCATCGGGAATTTCTATTATTTCTGATGTTGACAGACTTCGTGATAAAGAGAGCGACCGGCTTCAAGCGGTAATTGACATGCTTGATTCTTTTCACATAAAAAGTTATTATAAAAATAACTCCCTTTATATTGAGGGAGGGAAATTGGTTGGCGGGAAAATTGACGGTTACCGTGACCACAGGATAGTTATGTCGGCAACTATCGGAGCGTGCGTTGCCAATAAAGAGAGCATTATTTCCGATAAAGAGAGTGTAAACAAGTCATATCCTAATTTTTTTGAGGATATAAAAAAGGTGGGAGGAGAAACATATGAGAGCTAATTTTGAGAACTTTAATATATACATTTTCGGAGAGTCTCACGCCGAAGAAGTAGGAGTAAAAATCACTAATATTCCCGAGGGGTATAATATTGATATATCAAAAATTCAAGGCGAACTTGACCGTAGAAAGAGTGGCAACAATCCTTGGAGTACGCCTAGACAGGAAGAAGATAAGGTGGAGATATTAAGCGGATTAAGTGGTGGTAAAACCGACGGCAAGGAATTTTTGGCGGTAATAAAAAATACCAACAAGAAGAGTGGCGATTATGATAATTTGAAATATAAGCCAAGACCATCTCACGCCGATTACGCCGCAAAAATGAAGTTTGGATTAGACTTCGATATGACAGGAGGAGGCAAGTTTTCGGGTAGAATGACAGCTCCAATTGTTATTGCCGGAAGCATTGCAAAGCAGATTCTTGCAAACAGCGGAATATTTATCGGAGGTTATGTTAGTTCAATAGCCTCAATAAAAGCTCCCTCATACAGGGATAGAAGCATAACAAAAAATGAGTTGGCAACATTATCAAAGCAAGCTTTTCCGGTGCTTTCCCAAAGTATTAGGGATGTTATGGAAAAGGCAATAATGCTGGCAAAAAATAACGGCGACAGCGTGGGTGGAACAATTGACTGCATAGTCTACAATCTTGCTATCGGAATAGGGGATTATTTGTTTGATGGAATGGAAAGTAAAATAAGCGCAAGTTTGTTTGCAATTCCCGCGGTAAAAGCCGTTGAGTTTGGTTTAGGAACGGATTTTGCTAACAAATTCGGTTCGGAAGTAAATGACGAGTTCTTTTATGAAAATGGCATTGTGGTAACCAAAACTAATAATAATGGGGGTATAAACGGTGGTATTAGTAACGGCATGCCGATTACTATTAGAGTTAGCCTTAAGCCAACGCCCTCAATTAGTAAAGTTCAAAATACAATTGACCTTATTACTAAGGAAAATACCCAAATAACAATAAAGGGCAGGCATGATGCTTGCATAGTACCTAGAGCAGTAGCTCCCATAGAAAGCGCGGTAGCTTTGGCAATACTAGACCTTACACTAAGAAAAGACTACAAAAATTAGCGGAGAAACAATGTTTTACGTAATTGGAAAGAGCCTAAAACACACAATGTCACCCTTTATTCACAAATGTATGGGGCTTGATTATGGTGTGGTGGAGCTAGAAAACGAAAGCGACTTATGTAATTTTTTGCAAGAAAAAAAGTTTGGTGGAGTCAATGTAACTATTCCTTACAAAGAAAGTGTAATAAAGGCTTTGGATTTTGTGGAAGAAGTGGCAAACAAGGTGTCGGCGGTTAATACAATAGTAAATAAAGACGGCTTGCTTTTTGGGTATAATACCGATGTTTTTGGAATGGAGTATGCCTTAAATCACTTCAAAATAGGTGTAGAGAATAAAACTGTTCTTATTTTGGGTAGTGGAGGTACGGCAAAAAGCGCTAATTATTTGTGTCAAAAATCAGGGGCGAAAACGGTAAACTGTGTATCAAGAAAAGGGGCAATAAACTACCAAAATTGCAAAGAGATTTCGGCAGAAATAATTATCAATACCACTCCTGTTGGGATGTATCCCGACAATTTTTCTTCCCCGATTGACCTTTCTGATTTTCCAAATATAACAGGAGTTTTTGACGCAGTTTATAATCCGCTAAAAACTAAGCTTATTATGCAGGCGGAAGAAAAGAAAATACCTTGTGGTAACGGACTTATTATGCTTGTTGCGCAAGCTGCGGCATCGGCAAGGCTGTTTGCTAATATTACGATAGATGATAATCTAATATATGATGTCTATAAAAAGCTTTACGATGTCCAAAAGAATATAATTTTGGTAGGTATGCCCGGCTCAGGTAAAAGTGTAGTAGCAAAAAAGCTTGCAATTATGCTTGATAAGCAGTTAATAGATACCGATTCTGAAATAGAAAAAAAAGAGGGGAAAACCGTGGCAGAAATTTTTGCCGAGGGTGGGGAGAGCCTTTTTAGGAAAATAGAAAATGAAGTTTTGGAAAATTGCCTAAAAAATACTAACGCAGTAATTTCTACAGGCGGAGGGAGCGTTATTAGTCTTAATAACAGGCAGAAAATAAGGCAGAGCGGTTTTTCGGTGTGGATTAAAAGAGATATAAAGTTGCTTGCCAAAGAGAACCGCCCACTTTCAAAAAGTTTGGATGAGTTACAAATGATGTATCAAGAAAGAGAAAAATTTTATCAGTGCGCTGATATTTTTGTCAATAACGTTGAAAGCGAACTAGAAAACACTATTATTACCATAAGGAGGGAGTATGAAAAAAGTATTGGTTATTAACGGAGCTAACCTTAATATGCTTGGCATAAGAGAACCAAAAATTTATGGTGGCAAAACTTATTTTGACTTGGTCGATTATATAGTTAGGCAGGCTAAAAATTTAAATATGGAGATAGAGTGCTTTCAATCCAATTTTGAGGGAGCAATCGTAGAAAAAATTCAGAAAGCTTACCAAAAATTTGAAGGAATAATTATAAATGCTGGTGGATATACGCATACTAGCGTGGCTATTTTGGACGCGCTAAAGGCGGTTAATATACCTACCGTTGAAGTGCATTTAAGTGATATTAGCGAAAGAGAAAGTTTCCGCAAGGTTTCTTATATTGCCCTCTATGCCGAAAAGACCATTGTCGGCAAGGGTTTTGAAGGATACAGCGAAGCCCTTGATTATCTAAGCAGGTTATAATTTTTTTGTTTGTTGCATATTTTATCTTGTATAGGTGAAATGTGGAGACGAAAATAATAAAAAACCATAGTTTTAGGTATGATAACGGCAAAATAATTATTACAGGCGTTGTTAGCGTGGATAGTTTCGATGACAAGGATATTGTTGTCAGGCTGAGTAATAATGCCATTGTCCTTAAGGGACAGGACTTTGTGGTAGAAGAGATGAACTTGGAAACTGGGTTTTTGACGGTGTCCGGCAAGCTATGGAGCCTGGTCTATCGCGATAAAGCCGAAAAGCTCTCTTTTTTTAAGAGGCTAATGAAATAATGTTTTTTACAATTTATCAACCCAATATTGGCCTTATGTTCCTTTCAGGAGGAGTGTTAGGCTATTTTTTTTATGAATTGTGCTATATGCTAAAAGAAACCGTGCGTTTGCAAATAGTGGCTTACTTTGCCGATTTTTTTGCAGTCATTGCCTGCGGCGCAATCTACGTATTTTTGACCGAAGTTATCTGCTTTGGACAGATATATTTTTTTACAGGAATTTGTTTTTTGGTTGGGTTTTTGTTCACACGTGTAGTTTTGAAAAACACTTTGCGCAAGCTTTTTGGTATTTTTGCCACTTTTATGAAACAAAAATATAACAAATGCAAAGAAAAAGCGCATAAATATTTTTCCGAAGCGCAAGCTAAAACAAAACGGAGGAAATATGAACGACAACAATCAAAGCTCATTAAAAGTGGAAAGAAACAAGGAAACCGACCAAAGGGTAAAAAGCTTAATAATCGAATGCGAAAACCTGTCTACGCCTCAGCCCCAAATAGACGCCTCGGTAATACAAGAAGTATATCAAAACGCGATGCTAGGAAAATACGCCGTAGAAAATCTGCGTCCGCTGTCATCTGACAGAGGCTTTCGCAATCTTTTGCTCAAACAATACAAAGAGTATTCGGCAATAGCCAAAGAAATAGAAGTATATGCGGATAAAGCAAATTTGGATATAAAAAACGTAAACTTTTTTAATCGTGGTATGATGTATTTTACCACAATGATGAACACAATAGGCAATAAAAGTAATTCTAAACTGGCAGAAATTATGATTCAAGGTATAAATATGGGCATTATTTCTCTCACAAAGATAATGAATAAAAACTCTGACGAGGAAGAAAGCCATACATTTGCGCAAAAAATGATGGAAGTTTTGAGCAAAAATTTAGAGGAAATGAAGCTATTTTTGTGATAAAAAGTCGAAACAAAAGTTTTTAATTATTAGTTATATTTGTTCATAAACCGCTAGTAATCGGCATATATTTAGGCAAAAGTCAAAGGATATATTTGACTTTTGCCACCATATTTTATATGTATAAAAAAGAATATTCTCTATTGACTTAAGTAACCTTTATATAGTATAATACAATGTGACAAAATATTATTAATAGGAGTGAACTTATCAATGGATGTCAATAAACTGAGAAAGAAGCATAAGCGTTACAGTTTTTTACAGACGCTTTGTTATCTGTTAGGGTTTCCTCTCCTGATTATTTTGGTTTTCTTCGGAAGTACGAGTATGATTTACAGCGACGCTTTCGAAAAGACCAGACTATACGGATTGGCGGCGGTTGCAGCTATATGGCTTGTTGTGACAATTTTTCAACTTATCGTTTGTATTTTTTCCAAAAATAAAAACACCAGATGCGCTTGGGCGATGATTTTTTCAATTATCTTCGTTATAGGCGGAGCAGTAGCTTTCGATTATTATGCAGAAAGTCAAATTGTGAAGGTGCAAGAAGAGTACAAAGAACACACTGGTGTTACGATAAAGGACTATAAGTACCAAATCAACTATTACGAAACAATTACTACCGGTAAAAAAGATTTGACAGATACTTATGTCGATATGGTAGAGGATTTTTGCAAGCTGTACAACGTAGAGGTTTCTTCCAAGGTGTTTAATGACACAAAGAATGCCGACGGCAGCGCGGTTACTAAGGATGCAAAAACAGGAGCTTATTTGAGCCCTAACGGTATGTATGCTGACGGATATATTTTTAGTATGGCAGAAGCTATTGATATTCTTATTACCATAAATGAAACCAGAGCGGAATTTGCCGCAAAGGGTAAGGATGCCGATGAAGAATTAGAGGCAGCTTTGGCTGCTGCAGAAGCTTCCTCAGCGTGGACAACCTACAAGGCTACCGCAGAATATAAGGCAGCTTATGGTCCTGAAGGAACGGCTTATAAGCATATGCTTACCGTTGATAAGGTAGATACCATACTTTCTATATTGGGTGAGAACTTAAGATCGGTTTTGGATAATGATATACTTGGTGATTTGATAAGTGGTTTTATCCCCGCAGCTTTAAGTCCGCTTACAGACATATTAAATGAAGACCTTGATATTCAAACTCTATGTGATACTATTAATAATTTTGAATTAGGTACAATACTTTCTCTTTTGGAAGACTCCATTGAAAAAATAGATGAAGATTTGGTAGATGTTGTTTATGATGCGTTGCTTCCTATAATTGATTATGCAACGGATACAACTAACACTGTTGAGGGTATCAAAGCAATGACAGTTTTGGAACTATTAAATGCGCTGGACTTTGAAAAGTTAAATGGCGTTACTTCGGCGTTAGGTTTTGACCTTACTGCTTATAGCGGAGTATTTGAAGATGGTTTGACCCCTGCTCTAATAGAAAGTATCATTACTACATTGCCTTTGACAAGTAATCTATTCTTTTATCAATCTCCCACTGTAAAACCTGTTATGGAGTTTATAGCGGATGAAGATATAAAAGCTTATGCTTATGCAAAATATTATGCAACCACACACGGCGCCAACGCAGGTAGCGTGTTACTTGGTTCAAACATTGGCGCGGTTACTTTTGATGCTAGCGGATATCCTGCCTCACATGGTTATGATTTGACCAAACTTTATCAGTTAAAAGCTTACAATTCTTATGTGCCGATGTATTATCCTTTGTTTGCGGCTAGAAGATATATGTATGTTTGCGGTGGTATTATCCTAATTATGATGGCTCTTTATTATCATAATGCAAGGAAAAAGGAAGAAATTTTTGCCCAAATAGTCAAGGGAGGTAAAAAATAATGAAAAAGTTTTTAATCGCTATTTTAAGTATTTTAGGTTTTCCCGCACTCTTTGGGTATTTGGCATATAAGAGTTATGATATGGTTATGGGCGGATTAAGTTACGGTATATTTGTATTTGTTGGCTTAATAATAACCGCGCTGTTTGGACTGATTTATCTCTTTGTTTGCCTTGGCATGAGGAATTCAGCTAAGAAAAAGAACAAAAATAATCTTTACCACCAGACCTTTGTGGCAATGATACTTTGTTTTTGTTTGCTTGGTGGATTTTGGGTGGCAGTAGACGTTGCTATTCCGGACTTTTTGGCGGACGCTACTTCCAACACTATTTATTATGAAGATTTGGCAGATGATTATTATGCCAGAAGTCAAGTAAATGAAACATTGCTAAATGAGTATATTAAGCGTAATGTAAACAATGGCAATCTTTCTACCTTAAAGTTGGAAGAATATCAAAAACAAGGCATCAAAAATGAAGAAGTTGCAAATATGTTGAAAATTCAGTTTGAGAGTATCGACCAAGCGGGTTATGCAACCTTTAGCGGTCCAAATATTGACCTTGCTTTGGGCGAAAGAATGACTATAGCTGTTTTAGTTCACTTACTTTTGGACGAGAGAGAGGTACCG
>CAYIZR010000017.1:0-11217 GCA_964367755.1 uncultured Christensenella sp.
AGGCAAAGAGATATAAGATTATTCTTCGTTATCTTCGGTTTGATCGAAGACAATTTCTAGCTGGTCAACATCGCTTACAGCATTTAATATTGCTTTTTCTATTGCCCTTACAGCCGCTGTTTGAAGAAGAGTAAAGTTTGCCACGGGAATCTTTCCTGTTGCCATAGTAAAAATTGCGTCGCCGTCGTAGTCGGTGTGTACTGGGCGAATAACCCTTGCGTATCCGTCGTGAGCAGCGCTAGAAAGTTTGTTTGCCTCTAGCTTTGATAGTTTGGCATTGGTCAATATACAGCCTATTGTGGTGTTTGTTCCTGCGATAAGCTTGAATAGTTTGTTTTCGGCAATACATTTTTCGGTATTGATAAAACTACCGCCCTTTGCCTTAGCCCCAGCCAAAATTTTATCGGAAAACGGCTCTATTACGTCGCCAAGAGCATTAACAGCAACAATAGCGGTGACGGTTATACCAGCGATTTTTATTGTCGCTCCGCCTATTCCGCTTTTTGTTGCATTATTTATACCGCGGATTTTGCCAACAGTCGCTCCTTTTCCTGCTCCATTTTGTCCCAAAGCAAATTCGCCATTAAACGCGCTTTGACAAGCGGCGTAACCCATTTTTGCATCGGGATAGTGATATTCTTCGGTATTAAGGTCATAAAGGCAGGCGCCAGTAACTATAGGGACATACTTTTTGCCCACCTTAAAGCCTATTTCTTTTTCCTTGAAGAAATCCATAATGCCACAAGCACAAGCTAGCCCGAAGGCAGAACCTCCGCTGAGGAATACGGCATTTATTTTTTGTACGGCTTTTTCGGGGCGTAAAAGGTCGGTTTCTCTTGTTGCAGGTGCATTACCCCTGACATCAACACTACAGATACAACCCTTTTCGCTAATAAATACGGTAACTCCGGTAAATTCATCGTTAGCGTAGCCTGCTTTAATACCCTTTGGAATTATTGTTTTCATATATTTAATATAGGCTGATTTATCCAAAAAGTCAATTGATAATATAAAAATTATTAAAGCTTAGCAATTGGGCGGGAGTTGTTTGGTAAAAACATAAATAAAGTTATGTTAATTTGTAAACACACACTTTTTTTTGCGTCGGCATAATGATGTATTGTAGACAGCCCGAAATTTTGCGGGCTGGCTATAATACTAAAATGGAGGTATAAACTATATGAACGGTTTTAACGGATTTATGGGCGCAGGCAATAGCTGTAATAATACATACGGAGGTGGCTTCGATTGTAGCTGCATTATGTGGTTGTTATTAATCTGCTGCTGCTGTGGCGGCGGTGGAGGATTCGGCGGCAACAGTGGCGGATTTGGTTGCGGTTGCGATTGCTGTTCCTTAATTTGGATTATGTTGTTACTTAGCTGCTGCTGTGGCAACAAATGTTGTGGTCCTAACGGCTAGAAGTACATAATTAAGTCAAATAACCACCTATGTCCCGAAAAAGTCTTGTATAATCAAGACTTTTTTGCTATATTATATGTATGCTTCATGTTACAAATACCAATACAGCTTTGGAAGGTTACAAAAGCTTATATCGCCGTTTGCGCGCTAACAATGTAAAAAAGTCAAAGCACATTTTTATTGTTCCTGACCGCTTTACGTTGGGCGTGGAAAAGGAAATATGTGAATTTTTGGAAAGCGAGGGAAGTTTTAATATAGGTGTTTTTAGTGTTACCAGGCTCGCAACTAACCTTTTTGGCAAAAAAATAAACAAATGCCTTTCTAAAGAAGGCACTGTTCTGCTGCTTAATAAAGTTTTGAAAGAAAATAGTGATAAATTAGGATATTATAAGTCTATAAATAGTTACATGTTTTGTCAAGAGATGTTTGCGGCTATGTCATCACTAAGAAACAGTGGCATTATTGAGGAGAACCTTGAGCAGGCTTTGCCCTGCTTTGAGGGGGACACAAAAGACAAACTTAACGATATTGCCTTAATTTACCGTAAATATATGACCTCTCTTAAAGAAAAATATGCCGACACAATAACCAGAGTTGATTATCTAATTAACAATTTGCAGTATTGTCAGGAAATAACCTCAAGTCACATTTATTTTTTGGGCTTTAATATATATAGTAACCAACAACTAAGCCTGATTAAAGAAATGGCTAGGGTGTGCCAGTCGGTAAATATTAGCGTTACCACCGATAGTTTTGGGACGAATAAAAATTGTTTTCCGGTGGAGCAGACGGCAGAAATCGTTGATTACTGTTCAAATAATGGTATAAATTTGGAAAATGAAGAGTCTTTTTCGATATTAAAAGCGCCTTTTGATCACCTGCATAGGGAGCTTTTTGGTTTTAAGCAGCAATCTATATTCGATAAAAACAACAGAGTAAAGCTATTTATTGAGGAAAATCCCTATGAAGAAGTAAAGGCAGTATCAAGAGAAATAAAATATTTGGTAAAAAACGGCTTGCGATATAAGGACATTGCTCTTGTATGCAATAATCTTAAATATATAGATATAGTCGCTGAGATTTTTTATAGATGTAATATACCTTATTTCGCAGAAGAAAAGTTTTTTGTAAAAGACAGCGTGTTTTTCAAATATGTTTTGTGTTTGTATGGAGCAATTGTTTCTAATTATGCCAAATCGGATATCATTAAGCTTTTGCATCATCCTTTTTCTAATATAGAATGTGAAGACGGCTACTTGGTAGAAAACTTTATTGCGAAAAACAATATTGATTATAATGATTTTTCCCGCCCATTTGCCATAAGGGATGGGGAGAGTATAGAAACAACTAGGCAAAGTTTGCTTAGTCAGCTTAATAATGTGCCTCAAAACGGTAGTAATATAGCAGATAATTGTAATTTTATTATTGATTTATTAAATAGAGAGGATATATCTAAGACTCTAAATGAGCATTCAGAGAGTTTAGATAATAAGTTAGTTGCTGGAAGCAAAACCGAGTCTTTGGTTGCGCTTTTGGAAGAGATGAAAGAGCTAAGCGGAGAAGAAGTCGTTACAACACAAGAGTTTTATTCATTGCTAAAATCTATTACCGCTGATATGGGTGTGTCTCTTTTGCCACGGTACACAGATACTGTTTTTGTAGGGAATACAAGTCAGAGCCGCTTTTCAGAAAATAAGGCAATATTTGTAGTGGGGGCAAATAGCGGATATTTCCCGTTGCAAAAGGGTGACAATCTAATTATTAGCGCGCTTGATTGTGAACTTATGAAAAGGAAGGGATTAAAAATATTTCCTTCACCTCTAGAATATAACAGTTTTGAGCAGTTTATGGTTATAGATTTGATAACCAAAGCCGAAAGAATATATGTAGGGTGTAGTTCCTTTGGGATTTTGGGCGAGGAACTAACCAAAGGCGAGGGGCTAAGGGAAATGGAATACCTTTTGAAAGCGCCTTGCAAGCAGCTAATTGATTATCACGATTTTTCCGACGAGGAAAAGATGATATATACTTTGATAAACGTCAACAACGCATATTACGAGTATATGCACAAGAAAGTTCCCGAGAAGTATGTTGACGCAGTTTGCACCTTTTTACATAGTAAAGGTATGCTATATGATAAGGAAAAATCCACTGTTGAGGATATGAAATTTGAGAGTTTTTTCAAAACAGACAAGAAGGGGCGTTTCCTTACCTCGGTAAGTCAGCTTGAAAGCTATTTTAAGTGTCCTTTCCGACATTTTCTTAGTTACGGCTTAAAATTAAAAGAAGAAGAAAACGGAGAGATAAGGGCAAACGTTGTGGGGATATTCATTCATAATGTGCTGGAAAGTTATTTCAAAGATAATTATCAAAAGTTAAAGGCAGAACAAGATTATTTGCCGCTTATAGAAAAAGCAATAAAAAAAGAATTGAAAAATTCTAGTTATGCAGGACTAACTAATAACGTTATGAACCGTTACGCCTTTAATAATATTTGTAACGAGTGTAGACGGCTATTGGATGTGTTGACAAAAAACTATAAAAAAAGCCGCTTTGACGCTAAATATTTTGAGTACGCTTTTGGATATGAGGAAGGAAACGAGATTATTATTGAAGTAGAAGGCCAAACCTTTAGTTTGCGCGGAAAGATTGACAGAGTGGATTTTTACAATAACAACGTTTTAATAATAGATTATAAAACAGGCAAAGCAGACAGGGCTTTTAAGGAAACCTATTATGGGAGCAAAATTCAGCTATACGTTTATTTGAGCCACTTTTTGGACAAGGGTTATTCTCCGGCAGGTGTGTTCTATTTGCCTATTAAAGCGGGATATGTTAAAGAAGGCAAGTTTTATGGCTATATTGGGCATATGGCAAGCGATATAGATATTTATTACGCTATCGACGGAGATGGCGAAAATTGTATTGAAGAAAAATACGAAAGCAAAATTTTGCCATTTACCGTAATTAAGAAAAATGGAGAAACTATTGTAAAGAAAGTTACGGGAGTGATGTCAAAAGAAGATTTCTTTGCCGTAAAAAATTACGTTTTTGAAGTTATAGAGGCTAATTTGGCGGAAATGAATAAGGGTAATATTGACAAAAGTCCAATAGATGGAGAATGTGAAAATTGTATCTACTCTTCTTTTTGCGGTGAGGTATGTCAAAGGGAGTTTTCTTCAAAAGACATTTCCGACTTTTATGTTACGGAGGAAAAATGTTAGATTATAATAAATTATCCAACGAACAACGCAAAATTCTATCAACCGAGGGTAATATTTTGGTTAATGCTTCGGCAGGAAGCGGAAAAACCACTATGATGATAGAAAAGGTTATGACCTTATTGATTGGCGGCGCAGATATAAGGCGGATTCTTATTATGACATTTACCAACGACGCTGCTGCCGAAATGAAGTCAAGACTTGTGGAGAATATATATAAGGAATTGCAAAATAATAGCGCAAAAGCAGCTAATTTGAAAAAGCAGTTGGATTATTTACCTTTTTCTAATATCTGCACTATGGACAGCTTTTGGAAAACGCTTTATAGGAAGTATTTTGCGGTAATTGGAAAGGACCCATCAAGCAAAATCCTTGAGCCTAGTGAAGGGGATATGCTTCTAAATCAGTCCATTATGAAAGTTTTTCAGCGTCATATTGAAAAAAATGACGAGGAATTTTTTAAGCTAGCCGAGGCATTGAACACAAAAAGGAGTTTGGAAAAATTTGCTCAAAATATAATAGCTGTAAGAAATTTTATGACTGCGCAAGTTGATGAGGAAGAGTATATAAAGAGGGCAAAAGAGTCGGTAAAAAGTGGCAACTCCTCTCCGATGGTTGCTTATATTTTTAATTATTTCCGCAAACGGATAAAGATTGCTAAGTCGGAGCTTAATAAATATGTGTATTTGTTTGAAAATAATGAGATGTTGAATTTTGTTGCCGATTGTAATAACTTTATTAAGAGCGCTGACATTATGATAAATTCTGCCGATTTTTCAGAGTTTTGCAAGGTTTCGGAGTTTATTAAAGTTCCCGAAAAACTTGGCGGTAAAGGTAGGAATTTTGACTTTAACAAGGAATATGCAGCTTTGATTGATTCGCTAAGAAAACTATTTGGTGAAATATCAGAGATAGTAAACGCCTTTAGGGCAATGCCTTTTGACGGATATAGCGAGAGTTATAAGCTGTTGGAACTTTTAACGGAGTCTGAAGGGGAGTTTTCCAAACAAAAAGAGCAAAACAATGCTTTGGATTTTAATGATTTAAGCAAATATGCTGTAAAGATTTTGGCAGATAAAAAGACCGTTGAAGAGGTAAAAGAATCTTTTGACTATATCTTTGTGGATGAATATCAAGATACTAATTATCGCCAGGAGAGCCTACTTGATGCAATATCTAAACAAAACAATGTATTTGTGGTGGGAGACGTGAAGCAAGCAATTTACCGTTTCCGCAACGCCGAGCCGGAAATTTTTATTAAAAGAAAAGACCGCTACGAAAGTAAAAAAGACGGCCTAAACATTCCATTAAACACCAATTACCGTTCTCATGAAGAGATACTTGCCTTTGTTGATAAGGTGTGCGGAGAATTGATGACATATAATTTTGGTGGGGTAGACTATAAAAACACCTCAAAGTTTTGCGCGGGAGCAGAATATATTGCAGTGGAAAATATGCCCTCCGTCGCGGTAAACGTTTTGTCCGATAGTACCGAAAAAACTATTAAGAAACGGCAAATTTATACCGTAAAGACAGGTCAGATAAAAGAGGAAAGTGAGCCTGATTTTGAGTTTGTGGCAGGCAAAATAATGGAGATTGTAAATAAAAAAAGGATATACAACGCAAAGAACGCACAAACTAAACCTATAGATTATCAGGATATTTCTATTTTGGTTAGAAAGTGGAAACAAGGCTATAAAATGGCGGAAATTTTGCAAAAATATAATATTCCTTACAATGTACTAAACAGCGAAAAAAAAGTTTTGAGAGAAAGAGAATTACTTGTAGATTTTTTGCGGATAATATACAATCCTACCAAAGATATTCCTTTGGCAAATGTGCTTTTTAGCGAAATATGTAATTTTTCTGCAAATGAGCTACTTGACATAAGAAAAAATGCTAATTATGACACACTTTGGGAATCCATAAATAACTATAATGGTAGCCAAATCGCTATTGATAAGATAAATAAGTTTTTAGAATTGTTAAGTCAATTGCGTGTTAAAAGCTCCTATTATACGGTATGTGAATTATTGGAAGAAATTATTAAGACAGGTTATGACGCTGTTTTGTTGAGTAAAGAAAAAAATGTAATTGGAGAAATAAACGCTTTTATGGATTTTATTAGAAAAAGCGAAATAAATAATAGCCTTGAGGACTTTTTGGAGTTTTACGACAAAAACTACAATGGAAATATATCTCCAAAAAACAGCAACGCTATTACAATAACCACAATTTTTAGAAGTAAGGGACTGGAATATCCAGTGGTCTTTTTGCCCTGTCTAAACGACGCTATGATTTCAGGGAGGGACGATAGAATTATTTATACCGACAGCGAATTTGGAGTTGCGGTAAAAAGTATATTCCCTGAGAGCTATTGTATAAAAGAAAATTTTGCCGTTATGGTACATAAAATTAAAAAGAAGGAGCAAGAGCGTGAGGAAATGCTCAGAGTCCTGTATGTGGCACTAACGAGGGCAAAAAATCATCTCTTCCTTTCGGGAGCTCAAGGCAAAACGGTATTTTTCCCCGAAGAGGCGAGCAGTATAATGGATTGGCTGGAATATGCAAAAAGTCGTAACCCTGCCTTAGCTAATTATTATAATTATTCTGAGCAGGCAAAGCCATTGGGAAAAATTGTTAAGGAAAAGGAAAATAAAGCAATTTGTCTAAAAAGCCTTGAAGAGCAATACAATTTTGAGAATAGTTTGAAAATCAATGCAAAAATGTCGGTAAGTGCTTTGGCTAAAGAGGACTCTTCAGAAGGTGTGGTATATACCTTTACACCTGAGGAAGGGAAAAAAACTGATGCTAGTGATGTTAATATAGGTATAGCTTATCATACGGTAATGCAACATCTTAGCTATAAAGAAAAATCGGTTCAAGAGATAGAATTATTGATTAAAAGATTGGTAGAGGAAAAGTTAATTGAACACGAAACTGCCAATATAGTAAACCCAAACAATATATTTAGGCTCCTCAAATGGGAAGTTATTGACCAAAATAAGAATTTGGATTTTTACAGTGAAAAGGCTTTTATCATATATCTAAAATTGCAGGAAAATAGCCGGGATAAGACACTTGTACAGGGGGTAATAGACTTTTATATGGCAAATGAAGCAACCAATGAGGCTATTTTGGTGGACTTTAAGGTGAGCAATTTTCAAGAAGAAAAGCTTAAAGCAAGATACGGGCGGCAGCTAGAGTTATACGGCACAGCGTTGGAAAGAATTTGCGGATACACAGTCAAAGCAAAATACATATACAATGTTTTAAGTGGCAAAGCTATTATTATTTAACATAAATTAAGCTTTATTTTATAAAAACTATTGCAAAAAGCTTTTTTTATGATATAATAACTAAGAGTAAAGATATTAGGAGTCAAAGCATGGACAAAATTATTGAAGCCGTAAAAACCCTTCTGGACAAGGTTACGTTTCTTCCCAATTATGAGCTAAAGTTAGCTATAGCGGGGGGAATTTTAGTTTTATTGGTTTTCCTAATCGCTCTTTTGGTAGCCGCCGGAAGCAAAATAAATTCTTTGAGAAAGCGTATTTTGAGCAGCACCAAGCAAATAGGCGCGGTGGAAATGGTCGGAGAAGAGAACATTGACGTTGTATACAACGAACTAGCAAAACTGCCCGAACCTATTTCCAAAGGTTGGAGCTGTTTTATGGACCAGCGTTTTGGATATCCTTCAGACTATATGCCGGCTAAAGACATTTTGAGTTTGAGGACGTATAAGGCCAAAAACACTGTTGGCAAAGTTATGCTGAATATTTTCAGTTTGGCTGTTTTATGTCTTATTGCATTATTTGCAGTAGACTTGTGTTATGCGGACTATACCAGGGTTGGCATAGCTGATTTTACCACTAATTTTACTTTGGTAGCTTCCATTCTTGCTACAATTTTGGTGCCTAGTTTGGTATGGCTTATTTCCGGATTGCTTTTAGGTTTGCGTTATGACAGACAGTTAAAGCGTCTTGAGCTTACTTACAGTAGTTTTCAGGACATTTTGGATGATAAAGTGGTTGTTTACGCTACCGAAGAAGAAGCCTTTGTAAGTGAAAATTTGGATGAAATAAAGAAGAAAGTTGATGAGCTTGTGGCTGGACGTATGGAAGATATAGAGGTTGTAGAAGTTATTACGTCACCTAAGGTTGAGGAAGTAGAAATAATAACTAATGACGAGGTAGAACCTGTTGTAGAGGAAGAGCCTACTTTAGTAGAGGAAGAGGCGTTAGCGGCGGAGCCTCAAAAAATAGCTCCTATGACCAAGGAAGAAGAAAAACGCTATTTGGAGATTTTGCTTGTGGTTGTTGACAACGCTATTGCTGACGACAATACTTCGCTAGAAGACCTTGAGAGCATAGCTACATTAATTTTGACGGCTAAGAGCGAGGGCTTTAATGACCCTGCCGATCAAGCTATTCTCGATACTTGCTTGGAAAAAATAGCTGACCAATATTTCAAATAAAATTTGTCAAAGCTTTTATTTAGGCTTTGAATGTTTGTGGGTGATATTTGTCGCCCACAAACTTTGTGTAAAAGGAGATAAAAATGCTAGGTTACGGTGTAAGTAACGATACAGAATTGTTGGAAGATTTATATCAAAAAATATTCCAAAAAAAGCCTGATTTTGTAATAGGTTATGTTTTATATGAAAACGACGTTCCTGTAGGAATTGCTAATTTGAAGGTAACTCCTGAGTTGTCGGAAATAAAAGAAATTGGGCTTTTGTCCGAAAAAAGAAGAAAGTTTTTTGGCGATTTTTTTACGCGTTGTCTTTTGCTGAGATTGAGCGAAGTTTCACAAAAAATTATCACTTACCAAAACGATTATTTTTATCGTTTTGGCTTTGTTGACGAGGGCGAAAAAATGGTTATTGACAGCAAAAAAATTGACTTTCCTAGCACTTGCAAACATAATTAATATGGAGAAAATATGGCTACAAATTTTATCGAAACAATAATAGAAAACGACTTGGAAAGCGGTAAGCATAAGTCAATTGTTACTCGTTTTCCGCCAGAGCCAAATGGATATTTGCATATTGGACATGCAAAAAGTTTGTGCATAAATTTTGGCATAAAAGAAAAATATAAAGGAAAATGCAACCTTAGATTTGACGATACGAACCCCACTAAAGAGGACGTAGAATATGTTGACAGCATTAAAGAGGATATAAAGTGGTTAGGCTTTGATTGGGACGAAGAGAACTTTGCAAGTGATTATTTTGAGCAGACATATCAATGTGCGATTACTCTTATAAACAAGGGGCTAGCTTATGTTTGCGATTTGAATGCGGATGAAATTAGAGAGACGAGAGGTACTTTGACCGAAGCGGGCAAAGAAAGTCCTTATCGTCACCGTTCTATAGAAGAAAACTTAAAGCTTTTTACGGAAATGCGTGAAGGTAAGTATGCTGATGGTGCCAAAGTATTGCGGGCAAAAATTGATATGTCAAGTAGCAATATGAATATGCGAGACCCCATAATATACCGTATTTTGCGGGCTACTCACCATCATACGGGAGACAGTTGGCTGATTTATCCAATGTACGATTTTGCGCATCCTATTGGGGACGCTTTAGAGGGAGTTACGCACTCGATTTGCACATTGGAATTTGAAGATCATCGACCACTTTACGACTGGGTTGCTGAGCATTGCGGTTTTGAAAATCCTCCTCATCAGTACGAATTTGCCAGACTTAACATAAAAAACACCATAATGAGTAAGCGTTATCTAAAAAAACTTGTTGATAACGGCTTTGTTGATGGTTGGGACGATCCGCGTATGCCCACTCTTAGCGGAATGCGAAGAAGGGGTTATCCTGCCCAAGCTATTAAAGATTTTTGTCAAAGTGTCGGGGTTGCCAAAGCTAACAGTGAAGTTGACAGTGCTTTGCTTGAACATTGCGTAAGAGATTATCTCAACGTTAATGCAGATAGGGTAATGGTGGTGGAAAAGCCTCTTAAAGTTGTCATAGATAACTGGCAGAGTGAAGAAGTTTTGCAAATAACCAACAACCCTAATCAAGAAAACAGCCCTTCGCATAAAGTCAATTTTGGCAAAGAGCTTTTTATTGAGGAGACTGATTTTGCGGTCAATCCTCCGCCAAAGTATCACAGATTGACGGTAGGTGGTATGGTACGCCTAAAAGGAGCGTATATTTTGAAGTATTCTTCACACGAATGTGACGAAAACGGCAAAGTATGTTTATTGCATTGCAATTACATCGAAAAATCTAAGCAGGGCGAGGAAAACGCCGCTATAAAAGTCAAGGGCGTAGTTCAATGGGTAAACTGCAAGGATGCGATAAAAGCAACCCTTTGCAAATTCGAAAGCTTGCTTACAAATGAGACTGCAGAAGTAAAACAATTTGACCAAAGATTAAATCCCAACTCACTTACAGTGGTTGATGGAGCGGTTAGCGAGCCTTTCGCCGCAGAAAAGGGAATAAATGCCACTTTTCAGTTTATGCGGTCAGCATATTACAAATTGGCAGAAAACGACGGAAAATGCCTAAAATTCTACAGAATTGTGGGATTAAAGGACTCTTTTAATAAGCAATAACGG
>CAYIZR010000018.1:0-10671 GCA_964367755.1 uncultured Christensenella sp.
TCTTTTCACGGGGTAAATCTACACCTGCTATACGAGCCATTTAAAAATCCTCCAAAGTTTGTTTTTTTATTTATGTTAATCAATGAAGTAAATTATCGTTTTTGTATAGATAATTCAGCCGCCTTCATATAGAACTCTAATTTGCCCACACCAAAAAGGTATGGGAGCATTAACCTTGCTATTATATCACAGCAAAGTCCACAATGCAATTCTTTTTATCCCTGTTTTTGCTTATGTTTCGGATATTTACTGCAAATAATCATTACTTTGCCGTTTCTTTTAATAACCTTGCATTTATCACAAATAGGCTTTACAGATGGTCTTACTTTCATTTTTTACTTCCTCCGTCTTTTGCTTTTGGCAATTTTTTTTTAGACTTTATTTCTATAAGTTATTCTTCCCTTATTAAGGTCATAGGGGCTCATTGCCACCTTAACCTTATCACCTACACATACCCTTACGGTGTGCTGGCGCATTTTCCCACATAAATAAGCGGTGATAATATGGCCGTTGGTCAGTTTCACCCTAAAGTTAGTTCCGGGTAAAATTTCTGTAATTACGCCTTCGACTTCAATCGCATCGTCTCTTGACATTTAGTGTCCTCCATTTATTGATTATATTTACGCAAGGCGCTAAATACCTCTGCGTCGAATACCTTAGTTCCCTTAATAAACTTGAGCGCTATGCTTTCCAGCACATCATCAGTCTTTTTAAGGTGTTTTATTTTTTTGCGCTTCGGCTTATCCAGCTTTCTTATGTCCCCGTCTACTATACTAACATAATTCTCGTCAATAATCTCGGTAACCACAAAAAAATTGCCTTTGTCCCTTCCCGCTCTGCTGAATACTACCGAGCCTACCGTAATGGGCTTTTCCATATCAACTCCTTACAAAGTAATTATTTCTACGCCATCAAGCGTAATAATAATAGTGTTTTCATAATGTGCCGAGGGCAAACCATCTTTGGTAACATATGTCCATCCATCTTTCTTGCAATAGACGTCGGGGTTGCCCATATTTATCATAGGCTCTACGCAGATAGTCATATTCTTTGATACTCTTTCCCCTCTTCCTTCTCTGCCATAATTAAGCACTGTAGGGTCTTCGTGAACAGTGGTGCCTATACCGTGTCCGGTCAAATCTTTAACTACCCCAAATCCAAAACTCTCTACATAAGATTGTATGGCATGTCCCAATGTACCTAATCTAGCTCCATCTTTAAGGACTTTCATTCCCTCAAAAAAGCTCTCTTTGCACACTCTGGCGAGTTCTCTTTTTTTATCGGATACCTTCCCTATTTCCACCGTTCTTGCCGCATCGGTATGATAACCGCCTATTCCTACGCCGCAATCGATTTTGAGAAGCATCCCTTCCTCTAGTACTCTTTTTTCGGAAGGAATCCCGTGTACCACCTCTTCGTCAATTGACAAACACAATGTTGCCGGATAGCCGTTATAATGCAAAAAAGAAGGTACGCCACCTTGTTTATTTATGTAAAGGTACGCCATTTCGTCAAGTTGTTTGGTTGTAACACCGCATTTAGCGTTTTCTTCAATGAGAAGAAGGGTATCTCGCAAAATAAGTCCCGCTCTCCTCATCAAATTCAAATGCTCTTCGCTCTTAATCGTTACCATTTAATATCTTTTTAACAACCTCGAAAAGTTCGTCTATAGATGTGTTTCCGTCAACAGTAACAAGCTTACCTTTTTTCGAATAATAATCGATTAAAGGAGCCGTCTGTTTGCTATAAACTTCCAAACGTTTGGCTATTGTATCAATGTTATCGTCGGCTCTTTGATACAGCTTTTGTCCGCATTTTGCGCAAATGTCTGAATCGTATGTGGTAATATGGTAAGTCTCTCCGCATTTACACATTCTTCTGCCAGTTATTCTCTTGATAATTAAATCAAAATCAACATTGATATCAATTACATAGTCTATGTCGGTTAGCTTACTTAATGCATCGGCTTGTTCCACAGTTCTCGGAAAACCATCTAGCAAAAATCCTTTTTTGCAGTCGTCAGCCTTAATTCTGTCAGCAACAATACCAATTACCACGCTATCTGGTACTAACATACCTTTATCGATATATGCTTTGGCATTCTTCCCAAGCTCAGTCCCTTGAGCAATGTTTGCCCGCAAAGCGTCGCCTGTAGAAATATGTGCTATGCCGTATTCTCTTGCAATTTTTGTTGCTTGAGAACCTTTCCCTGCGCCAGGAGCGCCTAATAAAATTATTTTCATTTTACTTAAGAAATCCTTTATTGTTTTTAACAAGCAATTGCGACTCTATTTGCTTTTGGAATTCCAACGCTACACTAACCACAATCAACAAACCTGTGGCGCTAAAAGCGTTATTAAGTCCTAGACTCTCAAAGCCTTTAAGCTTAAGAATATAGGTAGGAATCAAAGATACAAAAGCTAGAAACAACGCTCCGAACAATGTAATACGGTTGTTTATCTTTCTCAAATGGTCGCTGGTTGATTTGCCCGGTCTAATACCCGGAATAAATCCGCCGTTTTGCTGTATCATTCTTGATATGTCATCGGGATTAAATTGTATCTGCGCATAAAAATATGCAAAGAAAATAATCAACAAGAACATAAACAAGGGGTATAAGTGTCCGCCGATGCCCATCCATGTATACCAAAAATCGGTAAATCCGTTTGTTTTGCCCACAAACTGCATAATCATTTGAGGGAACATAATAAGGCTCGATGCGAATATTATTGGCATAACGCCGCCGCTGTTAACCTTAATCGGAATATGTGTAGATTGTCCGCCGTACATCTTGTTACCTTTGATTTGTTTGGCATATTGTACTGGTATCCTTCTTTCCGATAAATCAACAAACACTATTAGTCCGAAAAGCAAGATAACCAAAATAATAAACCCTAATAAAAACCAAATACCTGTAAGGTCGCCATTTTTTGCTTGGTCAGGAATAGTAGAAAATATCGATGTTCCGATTGAAGTTCCTAATGAAGAAACGATACCCACAAAAATTATTAGTGAGGTTCCGTTGCCTATACCATATTCGGTAACTCTTTCTCCTAGCCACATAACCATCGCGCTTCCGCCGGTAAGTATAATAACGATACAAATCATTGTAAAGATTTGACTTACTCCATCAGCTGCTCCAAAAACACCTGTTATACTGTTTTTCCAACTGAGCATTACTCCGATAGCCTGCACAACACCTAAGCCTATAGCCATATAACGGGTATATTGATTTATTTTCTTTCTGCCTTCCTCTCCCTCTTTGCTCAGCTTCTCTAACTTTGGTATTATCAGAGTTAGAAGCTGCATGATAATGAAAGAGTTAATGAACGGCAGTATGCCCAACGCAAAAATAGTACCGTTTTGTAAAGAACCGCCCGTAATCATACTCAGCATTCCCATAAAGTCACTGCTTGAAGTAGAACCGAAAGTATCGGATAAGTTCAACCCAGGAATGGGTACAAAACAACCTAATCTGTAAATCAATAAGATTACCAGAGTATATATCATCTTTTTCCGAATTTCCGGAGTCAAAAAGGCATTCTTTAAAGTTTGAAGCATTATAATACCTCTACTTTACCGCCTGCTTCTTCTATCTTTTTTGCAGCGGATTCAGAAAATTTTGCAGCCTGAACGGTCAAAGCTTTGGTAACTTCACCGTCACCTAAGATTTTTACTCCGTATTCTTCAATTTTACTTAAAATACCCTTTGCCAACAACGCCTCGGCATTAACAACATCGCCTTTTTCAAACATCTCGTTCAAAACGCTGATGTTTACCGTAGAATATACTTTTTTGAACATTGTGTTCTTAAAGCCTCTCTTAGGCAATCTACGGGTAAGTGGCATTTGACCGCCCTCGAAACCGGGTCTTACTCCGCCTCCGCTACGCGCACGCTGTCCTTTGTGACCTTTACCGCTCGTCTTTCCCAAACCGGAACCAATACCTCTGCCTAATCTCTTTGCCTTAGTCACGGCTCCCGGTGCAGGAGAAATAGTATGTAACTTCATAGCTAACCTCCTATATTTCTTCGACCTTAACAAGATGTGATACCTTGTTAATCATTCCGCGTATAGCTCCATTGTCTTCTTGAACTACGCTGGTGCCTATTTTCTTCAAACCAAGTGCCTCTATTGTAGCTTTTTGCACCTTGATTCTTCCAAACTTGGATTTTACCAATGTTATCTTTAATTGTGCCATTATAAGTAACCTCCTAATCTGCCAGTTTTTCTACGTCGATTCCGCGAGCTTTCGCCACTTCCTCGGCAGTACGCAATGCGGTAAGTCCTGCAAGCGTTGCCTTAACACAGTTAATAGCGTTGTTACTTCCAATGCTCTTTGTACGGATATCCTTAATGCCAGTAGCTTCCAAAACTGCTCTTACAGCTCCTCCAGCAATAACTCCGGTACCTTCTACAGCGGGCATTAAAATAACTTTTCCTCTGCCATAAACGCCTTGCACAGCATGAGGTATAGTTTTCCCAACAATAGATACTGTAACCATAGCTTTTGTAGCAGCCTTAATAGCCTTTTCTATAGCCTCAGGTACTTCTTTGGCTTTTCCTAATCCGCAACCAACTCTGTCTTTGCCGTCTCCGACAACAACTAAAGCTGCAAAACGCATATTCCTACCGCCCTTAACAACCTTGGTAACACGGTTAATAGAAATTGTCTTTTTAATTAAATCGTCTTTTGGCTCTCTACTAAATTTTTCGTTTCTTGCCATATTTCCTCCTATAATTCCAAGCCGGCTTCTCTTGCGCCGTCTGCTACCGCTGCCACACGTCCGGTATATAAATAACCGCCTCTGTCAAAAACAACCGCACTTATTCCGGCAGCCTTAGCTCTCTGCGCAACAACCTTGCCTACAACTTTGCTGGCATCAGTCTTTGTCATTCCTGCAATCATAGCCGCTACTTCTTTTTCAGCTGTGTTTGCACTAACCAAAGTCTTTCCGTTGCCCATATCAGCCGTATCGTCTATTATTTGAGCATAAATATGGTTAAGTGATCTGTATACATTCAAACGAGGACGCTTGTCAGTCCCTTTGATATAAAAACGCATACGATTGTGTCTTGCTTTTCTTATTTCGTTCTTATCTACTTTGCTAATCATGATACGCTCCTTTATTTACCTGTAGTCTTTCCTTCCTTGCGGATAATAGTTTCATCTTTATAATGAATACCGTATCCGTGGTAAGGCTCAGGTTTTCTGATACATCTGATATTTGCAGCCGTCTGTCCGACCAAGTTCTTATCTATACCCTTAACACTAATTTCGGTAAGTGTTGGGCAAGCAAAAACAATTCCTTCGGGAACTTCTACCTTAACATTGTGAGAATAACCAACGTTCAAAACTATATTTTTGCCGTCCATTTGTGCCTTATAACCTACTCCGGCGATAACTAAGCCTTTCTCATAACCCTTAGAAACTCCTTCTACCATATTGGCAATAAGAGCTCTATAAAGACCGTGAGCCGCTTTCGTAGTCTTAATTTCATTTTTTCTTTCTACATTAACAACGTCACCGTTTATTTTTACGTCGATATCGGGATTTTCAATGCGCTGGGACAAAACTCCCAATTTACCTGTTACCGTAACGATACCCTTTTCAAAAACAACTTTGACTCCGTCTGTTATTTTTATAGGCAATCTACCAATTCTTGACATAAACTACCTCCTACCATATATAGGCGAGAACTTCGCCGCCTGCGCCTACTGAACGCGCTTTTCTATCAGTCATAACACCCTTTGAGGTGGAAATGATAGCTATACCCAAACCGTTAAGAACTCTAGGAATCTCGTTGCTCTTTGCATAGATTCTTAAGCCCGGACGGGATATTCTCTTAAGCCCGGAAATAACCTTGCTGTAATTTTGTCCGTACTTTAATTCCACAACGATTGTGTCTTGAACGCCCGCTTCATCTTTCTCTACGGTAGTGCTCTTAATATAACCTTCTTCAACCAATATTTCGGCTATAGCCTTCTTCATATTGGATGCAGGAATTTTAACGATTTCGTGTCTTGCAGTTAGACCGTTTCTTATACGAGTCAGCATATCTGCGATGGGATCTGTAGTAATCATATTATACCTCCTTACCAGCTTGCTTTCTTAACGCCGGGAATTTGTCCTTTGTAGGCCAATTCTCTAAAGCATATTCTGCAAATGCCGTATTTTTTCAAAACAGCGTGGGGTCTGCCACAGATTGCGCATCTAGTATACTCTCTGGTGGAAAACTTTTGCTTTCTTTGTTGCTTGTTAATCATTGCTTTCTTTGCCATCTTGTATCCTCCTATTTAGCAAAAGGCATTCCTAGTTGCTTTAGCAACTCTTTTGCCTCCTCGTCGCTGCCTGCTGTTGTTACTATGCAAACGTCAAAGCCTCTGACCTTCTCAATCTGATCGTAGCTAATTTCCGGAAAAATCAACTGTTCTTTAACGCCTAGAGCATAGTTACCTCTACCATCGAAAGAATCGGAGGGCACGCCCTTAAAGTCACGTACACGGGGAAGAGCTATAGAAACTAACTTATCAAGGAAGTTCCACATACGTTCTCCTCTCAAAGTAACCTTAGCGCCTATTACCATGTTTTCACGAACCTTAAAGTTTGCAACCGACTTTTTAGCCTTAGTTTGGATAGCTTTTTGTCCTGCAATTGTCTCAAGTTCGCTAACGGCAGTCTGCAAACTCTTGGCATTGTCCTTTACGTCGCCCAATCTCATATTGAGAATGATTTTATCAACCTTAGGAACTTGCATTACATTCTTATAGTTAAAAGCTTTTATCATGCCTTGAATAACGTCTTTCTTGTATTGAGCCTTAAGCCTGTTTTCTACCTTAACGGCAACAGTCTTTTTCGTCTCTTTTTTTACTGTTTTCTTTTCTGCCATCTGCCGCCTCCTATTCCTCTACGTTGTTTTCTACGGGAGCCTCAGGCTCACTTACTGCAGGAGCAACGTCTATAGCCGCTTCTGCCGTCGCGTCAATTGCCGTATCTGCCGTCGTATCAACAACATCGGTCTTCTTTACTTTCTTTCTTACAGTGGCCTTTGCCTTCTTTTCCTCTTTAACCTTTTTGGTTTCGAGAACGGCTCCACACTTACACATACGAACTTTCTTGCCGTCAACAATGCCGTGTTTTACACGGGTGGCTTTACCACACTCTGCGCATACTGGCATTACGTTGCTCACATCAAAGCTCTTTGCCATAGTAACAATTCCGCTTTTGTCAGAGGCTTTTCTTGCCTTAACAGCTTTCTTGACCTGAGAAATATCCTTTCCCTCGACCACTACTCTTCTGTTATCTGCGTCTACCGATACTATTTGACCGGTTTTGCCTTTGTCTGCTCCTGCGATTATTTTTACAAAATCGCCCTTTTTAACACTCAATTTCATTTTTACCTCCTACAGAACTTCGGGAGCAAGAGAAATGATTTTCATAAAGTCTTTCTCTCTAAGCTCTCTGGCTATTGGCCCAAAAATACGTGTTCCGCGGGGCTGTTTTTGAGTATCAATAATAACTGCCGCATTGTCGTCAAACTTGATATGGCTGCCATCAGCTCTCATAATACCCTTGTGAGTACGTACGATTACTGCCTTAACCACTTCGCCTTTCTTGACTGTTCCATTAGGAGTTGCGCTCTTAACTGAAGCCACGATAACATCACCGATGTTGCCGCTTTTTACGCGTGAGCCTCCCATAACTCTTATACACATAATCTCTTTTGCGCCGGAGTTGTCGGCTACTTTGAGTCTTGTTTGTTGTTGTACCATTCCCGACCTCCTATTTAGCCTTTTCTAGAATTTCCACCAATCTCCAGCATTTGTCTTTGGAGAGAGGTCTTGTTTCCACAATCTCTACCTTGTCGCCTATAACGCACTGATTAAGCTCGTCATGAACCTTGAATTTGTTTGTGCGGGTAACATACTTTTTATAGAGAGGATGTTTTACCTTTCTAACTACAGCAACGACAATGGTCTTGTCCATTTTATCGCTTACGACCACGCCTATTCTGCTCTTTCTCAAACTTCTTTCCATATATACTTATCCTCCTATTTCTTCGCACTCTTCTTAGCTTTTTTCGAGGGCTCAAAACTTATTCCCAATTCTCTTTGACGCATAATGGTCTTGATTTTGGCAATATCTTTTTTACACTCTATCATAACGTAAGGATTGCTAAGCTGGTTGGTGGCGTGTTTGAAGCGGAGATTAAATAATTCTGCTTTTAGCTCGTTTAATTTGTTTGTCAATTCTTCATTGCTCATTTCAAAAAACTTTATAGCTTTCATTATTCGGCACCTCCTTCTTTAACTTCATCCTCTTTCTTTACAAACTTACACTTGATGGGAAGTTTGTTGGCGGCAAGACGCAAAGCTTCTCTTGCGACTTCTTCGGAAATGCCACTCATTTCAAACAGTACTCTGTCAGGTTTAACTACTGCTACCCAATATTCAGGGCTTCCCTTACCCGAACCCATTCTGGTTTCGGCAGGCTTCTTTGTTACCGGCTTGTGAGGGAAAATATTTACCCAAACTTTACCGCCACGCTTGATATATCTTGTCATAGCAACACGAGCTGCCTCTATTTGATTACTAGTAATCCAACTAGGCTCTGTAGCTACCAAAGCGAACTCGCCGTATGCTATCTTGTTACCTTTGGTAGCGCTACCGGTCATCCTGCCTCTGTGCTGCTTTCTTCTCTTTACTCTCTTAGGCATTAACATATTAGTCATTACCTCCTTTCCCGTGCTTGGTGAAAATTTCACCTTTGTATATCCACACCTTAACCCCGATAATACCGTAAGTGGTGGTGGCTTCCGCAAAGCCGTAATCAATATTTGCTCTTAGCGTTTGCAGTGGGATACTTCCCTCACTGTAATGCTCGCTTCTAGCAATTTCTGCTCCGTCAAGACGACCGCTTACCATGGTTTTGATTCCCTTAACTCCGCTCTTCATTGCTCTGCCCATAACTTGGCGCATAGCACGACGAAATTGGATTCTCTTTTCCAAACTAGCAGCGATACTCTCAGCGGCAAGTTGAGCGTCTATGTCAACTTTCTTAACTTCCAAAACGTTGATATTAACAACCTTGCCTGCGGCGATTTTTTCCACAGTTTTCTTAATTTCCGAAATACCTACCGCTTCTTTACCTATAGCAACACCAGGTCTGCCACAGAACATATTAACTGTGATAGTATTGGCTGCTCTTTCGATAGTGATTTTGCTAACAGCAGCGTTGAAGTATTTTTTCTTTAGTGCTTTTCTTATTTTGTTATCTTCGCTTAAGTAGGTAGCAAAGTTCTTTTTGTCGGCATACCATTGGGTATCCCAGCTTTTGATGATTCCTATTCTTAAACCGTGCGGATTTACTTTCTGACCCATTTTTTTGCTACCTCCTATCTCTTTACTTCGTCTAGTATGACTGTGATGTGACTTGTTCTTTTGAGCAAGCCGCCTGCCCTTCCATGCGCCTTAGGGATAAATCTCTTTAGCGTAGGTCCTTGGTCTGCGTAGCACTCAGCCACAAACAACTCGTCAATATTCATATTCAAATTATTTTCGGCATTCGCTCCCGCGCTTTTTACTACCTTTAAGATAGGGTCTCTAGAGGATTTGTTCAGGTTCTCCAGTATACCGACAGCTTCGCGATAGCTCTTATTACGGATAAGGTCTAATACCGCTCTAACCTTATAAGGCGATATACGAATATATTTTGCCTTAGCTTTTGGTCTTCTATCGGCCGTTTCGGCTCTTTTGACTGCTTTAATATATGTCTTTCCCATTTACTGCCTCCTATTTCTTCCCTGTGGTTTTGCTACCGGCATGACCGCGGAAGGTTCTCGTGGGCGCAAATTCGCCTAATTTCAAACCGACCATATCTTCGGTGATATAAACCGGTACGTGCTTTTTGCCGTCGTGCACCGCTATGGTGTGTCCTACAAACTCAGGAAATATAGTAGAAGCACGGGACCAAGTCTTAATGGGTTTCTTTTCTCCCTTTGCATTCATAGCTACAACTTTTTTCTTAAGACTCTCATGCACATAGGGTCCTTTCTTTATTGATCTGCTCATTTGCTCCTCCTGCCTAGTTTATACGCTTAATAATTGATTTGTTTGTGGTCTTGTTCTTCTTACGGGTCTTGTAACCTAAGGCCGGTTTACCCCAAGGAGTAACAGGGCCGGGCATACCGATAGGGCTCTTGCCCTCTCCGCCGCCGTGCGGGTGATCGCAAGGATTCATAACCACACCTCTTACGGTAGGTTTGATACCCATGTGTCTTTTTCTGCCGGCTTTACCCAAACTGATTATTTCGTGTTCAATGTTGCCCACTTGACCAATTGTTCCTTTGCACGCTAAGGGAACATATCTCATTTCTCCCGAAGGCATACGCAAGGTGGCCTTTCCGTTTTCTTTAGCCATCAACTGAGCTGCGCAACCTGCGCTACGGGCTATTTGTCCGCCGTGCTTTGGTTGAAGTTCTATATTATGAATCATAGTACCAGCCGGTATATCTTCTAACTTCTTGCAGTTGCCAACCTTAATGTCGGCGCCTTCTCCGCTTAGTATGGTATCTCCTACCGAAAGACCCAAGGGAGCCAAAATGTATTTTTTCTCGCCGTCAGCATAAACTGCTAGTGCGATATTTGCGCTGCGGTTAGGATCATATTCTAT
>CAYIZR010000019.1:0-10670 GCA_964367755.1 uncultured Christensenella sp.
TTTTTGTCCTTTATTAGCTGTACGTCGTGCAAGGAAAGATAAAGAGTTTGATTTTCTGCGGTGGTGATTGATTTGACTGTGGACGCTATGCCGTCTTGCATATAAAGCTTTTTTGACTTTCTGGCAACTGCGTAGAAAGGTTGGTTAAGTTCTCTTGAAACGCAATGAGCAAGTTGCAGACCCTTACTTTCGGCAGTTATTATAACTTCGGCATCGGTCAGAAGTTTTGCTAGATTCTTTGCACAATGTTCGGTTAAATTGCAAGCTCCGTGCAGATTAAAGAAAGCAATTTTGATTTCGCCGATATCCATAATGGGCAAAGGCACTTCTTCGCCACAGATATCGACTTTGTAATATTCTTGCATAAAGGTACTCCTTAGTCTATAATCGTTATTCTATCTTCAAGTTCGGGATAATAAGAGGTATTATTGTCAATAGTTATTGTAACATGAGAGTCGGTAATGCTGTTTTCGGTAATCTCAGTTATCTTTTCACCAAAGAAAGTGAGAATAGTTAAATCAATATCGGCATTTCCGTTGTATTGTAGCAAGCTATAACCTTGACTATTCTTCTCTAATATAAAGTCACCTGCCATAGATTCTTTGCTGACGATATTAGGTAACTTCCATTCTGTTATATATTTTGACAAGTCACTTTCGTCAACCAAAATAATAAGGGAAGGGCTTGTTCCGGTGAAGGCATTTTGTCCTAATGTATTTACACTTTCGGCAATAACGACATTTACTATTACCCTGTTAAGCGAGGAACAGCCAATAAAGGAGAAGTTTCCTACAGTGATTACCTGGGGAGTTATTGCTAATTCTTTTAGCGACGTGCAATATGCAAAAACATAGGGTTGAATAGTGTTTAGGTTGTTTGGCAAAATAATGTCGATAAGAGAGGAGCAATTATAGAAGGAATAATCACCTATTGTTGTTATATTAGCCGGCATATGAATCTTTTTTAATGAGGAGCAAGCGGCAAATGAATAGCTTTCTAAAGCCGTTACATAGTTGTTTTCGGCAAACTTTACTTCGGTTATTAGCGCATTGCCAAAATATCTTCCTAAGGTCGTTACTCTGTGTTCTACATTATTTATAAAGATAGAAGAAGGAACATTCAAAATAGTACTTGTTCCCAAATAATTGGTGAGAGTAACGGTGTTTTCTCCGCCGGAGGCATTCAAAATATAATTAAAATCACCTTGAGTTAGGTTAGGAATAATGGTTTTTGTATTCCATTTTGTGCTTTGGTAGTTGGTATGACTAGTTGGCGGAGTGTATACCTTAATAAATGGGCTGGAATTTGTTCCAAAAACTTGCTCTCCCGCTGCGGTAAGGGAGGAAGAAATTCCCGGAATAGTTTCTCTGTTCAAATAAACGTAATAAAGAGATGAGCTTCCTGTAAAGCAATAATCATCTACACTGTTAACGCTAAAAGGCACATAAATTGACACAATTGAGGTATAACTAAAAGCGTACTTGCCAAACTTAGTAACCTTGCTTTCTTGGGTAAACACAGCGTTATTTAATTTCGTACAATTTGCAAAAGCATAGTCACCAATAACGTCGGTATGTAAAGGAAGGGAAATGTTTATTAGCGAAGAACAACTATAAAAAGCGTGATCCATTACTGCAAGCTTTTTTATAGGGTCATTGATCGACCTTTCATCAAAGCTAATATTGGTTAAATTAACGCAGTTTGCAAAGGCATTACTATCTATAATTACTATATTTTTTGGTATATTTATGTTGGTTAGATTAGCGCAATTTGCAAAGGCATTTTTGCCAATAATTTCTAATCCGCTGCCAGATAAAATGTCTACAATTGTAAGGGACGCCGAGTTACGGAAAGCGTCTGCCGCGATGGTAACAACGGACGGAGGGATAATAACTTTGGTAACATTATTACCTACTACATATCCGCTTATTACATCAGAACTACCTGCCTCCCTACCTATTTTGGTAATGGTATAGGTGTTTTGGGCGATAGTTATTGTAGAGGGGAATGTAACTATAGTATCACTACCTAAATAATTTATTATTGAAGCCGTGTTACTTCCTGTATTTACACTTATTACAAAGCCTTCTTGACCTATTATTTCTTCTTCGATATCTCTTGCTATATTTGTTGACAAAGCAAGCTTGTTTTTATCGGTATTGTTTTTCCATTCATTTAGAAACCCTGTATACATTGAGTTTGATGCTACGAATGCGTTTAGCTTATAACAGTTTTCAAATACTTTTGTATCGCCTTCTGCAATTTTGGTTGCTGTTCCTAGAGAATTAAAGAAAATAGCTTCCAAATTGATACAGTTGCTAAAAGCGCCCTCGCCTAAAGAATTTACCCCGCAAGCAAAAGTAATTTGTTTTATTAAGCTGTTGTTGGCAAAGGAATAATTGCCTATGGTAATATTGCCTGTTGATGGTATATGGAAGGTTATTTGCGAAAGAATGGTATCAGCAACTTTGGCAAAGGCATAATCGCCAATGGATATAAGCTTGGAAGGGAATGCAAAGCTTTGCATCTGGGGGGTATTATAGAAAGCATAAGAACCTATAATATTAAGCTTACTTTCCGCAAAAGCGTTATAATTAACGGTTTCTAGATTTGCTAAATTATAAAAGCTGTACTCGTCTATCTTGGTAAGGGAAGATGGCAAAGTAATTGAGGTCAAATTTTTTGCATTGGCAAAGGAATACTTATTAAGAGTAGTTATGCCTTCGCTAAGTGTTACCGTTTTGGCAAAGTGTCCTATTGCTCGACGGCCTATCTCTACAATATTGATTTCTGAGGAAAGGGAAGCTTGTATAGTTACCGTTTCTTCGGTACCTATATAGCTAAGCAGGCGGTAATTATTGCCGCTTATTATTTCTAATGCATAGCTTATGTTTTCCGAAACAGAGAAAATACCGTTTACTGAAAGAATTTTAGAACTAAAATTCCTCCATTGTGTGTCGGCAGTATAATTGTTTAAGCTGTTTTCTGCAACGAAAAATTGTAAGCTCTCGGGGGTATTTCGAAAAGCGTTTAGACTCTTAAGTTTAGGCGCTTGTCTGCTTAATAAATACACAAATGTTAATTTTTCACAATCGTAAAAAACATTGTCAGAAATATAAGTTATTGAAGAGGGTAAGGTCATAGATATAATATTTATATTGAATTCAAAAGCATTATTTCCTATGGATTGTAAGCTACTTCCCAGATTTATTTGTGACAAAGAAGTTGCCCTGCTAAAAGCGTAGTTTCCTATATAAGTCAAGCTGTCGGGGAATACAATTTCTCCTAAAGAACCCAAAGAAGAGCAGTTTTGGAAGGCGTAATCGCCTATTGACACAAGAGATGAGCCAAAGCTTACCATGCTAAGAGATGAGCAGTTAAAAAAGGCATAATTCTTTATTGTGAGCAAATTATTGCCCATGTTAATTTCTGTTAGATTTACGCAGTTTGTGAAGGCATAATCATATATCTCTTTAATGCCGTTTCCTATGGTTATATTTTGCAGGAATATATTATTTGCAAAGGCGTGTTCTTCTATATATATAATACGATAAGAAAGGAGGGTATCTTCCACGGTAACGCTTATTTGTCCGGGAATAAGAAGAGTACTTTCGCTCCCGATATAATCTACTATACCATAAGTGTCATTGCCTAGATATTTTAATACGAATCCGTCGAATTCTTCGGTAAGGAAAGAAACATTGTTTGTTTGCCATTGTTCTTTATAAGAATCAACTAATGTTTCGGCAACATATATTTTCAAATTAGGGTTAGTTTGAGTAAAGGAATTTGTGCCCTTTTCAATAATTGTAGCAGATTTTGCCATTATTGATAGTAAAGTTGTGTTGCCAAAAAATGCGTAATCGCCTATTTGTGTGGTGTTTTGGGGTAAAACATAGTTAGCGTTAATTAGTCCTATAGGATACTGCATAAGGATATAGTCAGCGCCTGAATCATAATAGAGCGCTCCTTCAATGCAAACGTAACTGTCGCTATAATCTGTGATAGCAATATCAGACAAAGAGGAATTGTTATAGGCAATTCCGCTGCCGATAGAGGTAAAATCACCTGCTATTTCTAAAACGCTTAAATTTACGCTTTCGGCAAAAGCATAATTGCCAATTTGAGCGCTTCCTGAGGTTTGCAGACTTATCGAATATAGATTATCACAGAAAGAAAAGCTTCTTTCACCTATGCTCAAAGTAGCAGTTGTGGTTAAGGCGTTAAACTGAGTTATTTTAGAATAATAAAAAGCGTAGTCGCCAATTGTATTGAAAGAACCGCTAATGCTTTGCAAATTAGTAGTATATGCAAAAGCATAATTGCCTATTTGTGTGACATATGAATCAAGAGTAATAGTTGACAAAGAGCTATTTTCAAAAGCGTTATCCCCTATGGTTGTTATACCGCCAATTATAGAAGCGGAAATAAGGTTGTTTGTATGGGCAAATGCGTGGTCTCCTATGGTTTGTACGCGGGAGCTGAGGGTAACTACATTTAAGAGGCTATCATAAAATGCGTATGACAAAATGGAAATCATTTTGCCATTTTCACTGAAAGAAAATTCCTCTAATGCCGAGTTGTAAAAAGCGTAATTACCAATGGTAGTTACGTTTTCGGGAAAATAGACTGATTTTAAGGCGGTAGTATCGCTAAAGGCATAATCCATAATAGCTAAGTCAACGCCATTTGTTAAGGTTAAGTTTTCTAGTTTTGTTTTCCAAAAAGCTTTTTCTCCTATTTCTGAAATATAAGCAGGAAGGCTAATTGATTTAAGAGAGTTGCTACCAAAAAATGCAAGTTTTGGTAAGGCAAGGCTTTCTGCGTTAATTTCTTGGGCAAAATTAACTTCGGTTAGTCTGGAGTTGTTACTAAATACCCCTTCTCCCATAGAAACAAGATGATTAGGTAGGCTAATAGAATACAAATAATGGTTATTGCTGAAAACGTAGTTACCTAATGATAAACTCAAACCAAGAGCTTGGGAGTAGTTAAAGGAAATGTTACTAATATTAAAACAATTGCCGAAAGCGTAGTTTCCTATGGAAGTTATTTGCCTGGGGAAGATTATTGTTTTTAAGCTGTTATTGCCAAAAAAAGCATATTCGCCTATCGTTAGAACAAAATTGTCAGAGCCAAGGAAAGTAAGTGTTTTCATTTTATAACATTGCGAAAAGGCTCCTTCGCTAATACTTAATGTTCTTTCGGGTATAGACAAGTGGTTAATTTCGGTGTTTGCGAAAGCGTAGTTGCTAATATTTAATGAGTTATCGCTTATTTCTGAGTTAATAATATTATAGTTAGCGTTACTTGAAGAAACAAAAGTTGATTCTATGCTCAATGTGTCAAGAGAGCTTTGCGCAAAGGCAAATTCATCAATTTGGTATATTCTGCGAGATAGCGAAGCCGAATTAAGCAAACTTTGAGCAAACGCGTAGGCGCCTATATTTACTAAATTGATATTCTCCACACCTTCAACTGGAGGACTGCTTGTGAAAGAAAGAGAAGTTAGAGCCGCGCCGTAAAAGGCGTATTTGTCAATTGCCGTAACATCAATGCTCACTGCAAAATCTCCCGTTTTGCCGGTGGGATAAAGATAAATTATTTTATCAGTAACGGTATCAAGATAAACAACGCCGTTTGCTATATAAAAGTCATCGGAGTTTTCCAAAACAAAACTTGTCAGGGAACTGCAGCCGATAAAAGGATTTTTAACGCAACCAAGTTCTTCTCCTACTCTTGGAGAAAGTGAAGAAGGAAGTCTAGCAGAAACCAAGCTGGAACAATAAGCAAAAGCATCTTCTCCTATGGTGTTAAGTATAGAGTTTGTATCGTACCTTATTTCGGTAAGAGCTGAGCAATGGGCAAAGGCTTGCTTGCTAATAGATGTTAGGTTGCTAGGGATATAAATAGCTGTAAGCTCAATACAATTGTAGAATGCCCTTTCGCCAATGGATGTAATTGTTGTGGGGAGTATTCTTTTTTGCGCATCACCGCTTTGTAATGACACACAGCCCTCAAAGGCTCCTTTGCCTATTGTGGTAATGCCGTCATTAAGGGAAGACAAAGAGAAAGTAACGTCACTAAGAGAGCTGCAATTATACAGCGCATAATCTTCTATTTCTAAAATAGTATAAGGAAATGTTATTTGCGCAAGGATGGTACAGCCGTATAGTGTCTCTTCGGGTATTGCGCTTATATATTCCGATATAGTTATGGTAAAACGGGTAAGAGATGCACAGTTTTTGAAGACACCTTTGCCCCAATTCCTTAGGTTGTTGTTTATTGTAAAGTTGGATATTTTTGTGTTAGCAAAAGCATAGTCGCCAAGGGTAATTATTTCCGATGGAACAGAGCTCAAGTCCAAATTCATTTTGCCAGATATCCCCGCAAATGCATACTTGTTGATTGTGCGTATGGAAGTAGGCAGTGATAAAGTGGCGATTTTGGCGCAATCGGCAAAAGCATAGTCGTCGATGGTATTAAGAACGGAATTATCGCTAAAGGATACAGATAAAAGGTTTGCACAACCAAAGAACGCATTTTTCCCGATTAGTGTAACGGAGCGGGGCAAAGTAATTGAGGCAAGCTGACTGCAAGTATAAAATGCGTCTTGGGGAATGGCGTTTATGCTATGTCCACCAAAGGTTATTGTGGCGAGATTATTAGCTTCCTTAAAAGCGCCCTGTCCCAAAGTAGTAAAATTGGCAGGGAAAGTAAAAGACGATATGCTGGACTTGGAAAAAGCGTATGCGCTAACAGTAGTTAGCGATGTGTTTTCTTCCAAAGATACACTAGTCAAGTTTTCGCACTGGAAAAATGCATATGTTCCAATAGTAATTAGACTGCTACCAGAAGTCAAAGAAGTAATATTTTTGTTATTATAAAAAGCGTAGTTTGCTATCGCAGTAGTACCTTCCTTTAAGGCAAAGCTTGAAGGTCCGCATAATGGATAATATATCAAGGTTTTTCCGTCGGATGAATATACCGCGCCTTGGTAGGAAATAAAGTTGCCACCGGAGTATGCGCTAATGTACTCTATACCACTATGTAAAAAGGAAAGATAATTTAGACTAGTCAGCGTTTTTGGAATAAATACTTCGGTAAAGTTGTTAAGATTATAAAAAGCGTAGTTATTAACAACATTCAAGCGGCTTTCAGAAGTTATATTTAGAGTAGAGAAAGCCATATCAGTGTTTATCCACTTATCGGATATGCTCCAACTGCCTTCGTCGGAAAACGCTATTGATGTTTCGGCATCATTGTCAATTTTTATACCGGCAAAGCAGTATTTGCCAAGATTAGTTGTAGATACGGGGAGGTCAAAAGAAATTAGTTTTTCACAGCCGGCAAAAGCGCCCGTTCCAATAGTTACTAGTCCGCTTCCTTCGACAATTACTTCTTTTAGATTAAAAGCTCCATAGAAGGCAAAGCTTCCTATGCTTGTTATGGTTTGGGGTATTATAACCGTTTCCAAAGTTTCCGAACTAAAAACCGAAAGGCTATTTGCCGGAGAGTTTTCTATAGAATAACCAATACTGGTAACATTGTCACCATTTATTTGAGAAGGTATTACTATTTCTTTTTGCGCCCTTCCCACACTACTTAGTCCGGTAATTTTTACATTGCCTTGGTCGGTTATATAGCTAAAGAATCTGGATGTTTCGCTTATATCAATAAATCTCGCATATAAATTTATAGATTGCTCTGGGATAGCGTTAATAGAAGTTGATAATCTTTCTAAACTATCTTCGCCATAATACCAACCTGCAAAATAATAGCCTTCCTTTGTCGGCGCAGAAGGGGTAGCAATGGCAGTTTGAGGCTCTCCTAAGTAGGCGGCGTATTCTTCTCCGTCAACAAAATAGTTGACAGAATGTTTTTTTATGCTATAACGTGCGTAAATAGTTTGGGCCGTGGTTACCGAAGTAAGTCCATTTGATAGCCATATACCATCATAGCCGTCCAATTCAGTTATTTCGGGCATTTCTGAAGTAGGCAGATTTTCGCCGTAGGATACATATACATATTGACGTGATACTTCTTGAGTTGTTGGATTGGTGGTAATAAAAGTAACGGTAATAAGTTTTGCCGTCCATTTGGCATAAAAGGTAGTGTTTTCGGTAGGTATTGTGGAAGTGTCCACTCTTTGCGTGCCTTCGCTGTCATAACACCAATAAGAAAATTGGAACCCTTCCTTTTCGGGTACGGGCAGAGTAAGACTTGTTGCGTTAGCGCTTACAGAAATAGAGGGAACGTTATTTCCGCCCAAAGTGTTGAAGGAAATGGTTATCATATCCCCATAGCAACCGGCCATAGATAATAAAAGCGCAAATATAATTATTAACAGCGCGGCAATGGGTAGTTTTTTGTTCACTCCTAAAACCTCCTTGCAAGTCCTCATATACCTTAATATGTGGGCGCATACAATGCGCGCCCGCAGAATTTTACTTATATAATATATTACTACTTAATAATAGGTTTTGTCAACAGCATTATTTTCTTATTTTTATTGCAATTGACTGGCCATATGCCTTATAATAAAGTAACATTAAGGAATACAATGGCAAAAAAAAGTTACAGGACAAAATATAGAATAAACAAAAGAAGTGCAATCGCAATATTGATATTTGCGGTTCTTATAATAGCTGTTTTGGTAACCCTAATTATAAATAATGGTCTAATAGGACTGTTGTTTGGAGAAGGGGAAGAAGAGCAGACAGTATCAATACTTAGTGGTGGTAATAGCATAAAATTGCCTGACGAATTTGATATAAGCACCCTTTTGGAAGTACATTTTATTGATATAGGACAGGGAGATGCTATTGTTATTATGCTCCCCGATGGCAAAATTTGTCTTATTGATGCAGGGAGCGGCACAAGGGCAAGCAATGAAAACAGAAATAAGTATAACCAATATTTAAGCGAGGTACTTCTCCTTGATAAGGTAGAATATATGGTAATAACTCATTCCGACAGTGACCATGTCAATCTTATGGAAGAGATTTTGGATAGTTATGATGTAGATAATATATTTTTTAACAATGTTACCAAAGATTTAAGCAAGGTTTACGAAAATTTTTGCATTAAAGCTAGAGAGGAAGAAGAAGCTAGCGTTGTGGAAATAACAAGCCCTGACGATAGTTTATATGTAATAGAAGGTCAAAATTATAAGTTGACGGTTTTTTCTTCGGGCAATGATGGCTTTAGCGGTGCTAGCGGCATAAAAAACTCTATGAGTATAATTTGCCTACTGGAATACGGCTCAAGGAAGGTTTTATTTACCGGCGATGCCGAAATTCAAACAGAGGAATGGTTTGTTGAGTACGCTACAGCAGAGGGTTATGATATTGACATTGATGTATTAAAGGTGGCGCATCACGGTTCAGATACAAGCAATTCACAACTATTTTTGGAGGCGGTTGCGCCTGAGTATGCTATAATAAGTTGTGGCGAAAACAACCCTTATAACCATCCATCACAAATGGTAATGAACAGACTAGTTGAATGCAAGGTAGCAACCTACCGTACCGATAAGCATGGCAGTATAGTACTATATATGGATTATGACGGAGATTTTGGTTTCTTACCGCAAAGTAATCTTCCCGCCGAAAATATAGATCATACTATTATTAATAGCCGCTTAATAGTGTTAGATTAGTAAAAAAGGAGCATTATGAAGTTAAAGCAAGACGATATTGTCAAAGTAATAATAATCGACCTTGGTATGGATGGAGAGGGGATTGGAAAAATAGAAGATTATATTTTATTTATTCCCTTTGCCTTGACAGGAGAAGAGGTTGAGGCAAAAGTAACTTATGTCAAAAGGAATCTTGTTTTTTGCAAGCTTATTAACGTTATTTCCCCATCAGAAAATAGAGTTGTGCCTGTCTGCAACAGGTTTACGCGGTGTGGAGGCTGTGATTTGTTGCATTTAGAGTACGATAAGCAGTTGGAATGGAAAAAGCACAAATTAGAGGTCTTATTGAGGAAAAATGCAGGCATAAATTTTGAAGTTGACGATACTGTTGCTTGCAGTTCTCCCAATTCTTATAGGAATAAAATTCAACTACCTTTCGGTATGGTTAATGGCAAAGTTGCCATGGGATTTTTCAGGGAAAACACTCACAAAATTGTTTCTATTACCAAATGTTTTTTACACGGAGAGTGGGCGGAAAAGCTAATAAAGATTTTTATTAGCTACGCTAGCGAAAACAATATAAGCGTCTATGACGAAACTACAAAGAAGGGCATTTTGCGACATATGGTTGCAAGAGAAATCGACGGTCAAATTGCCGTGGTTGTGATAAGTAACAATTCGCCTTTGCCAAAGACTGATAAGCTAATAGAAAAGTTAGATAGCATTTTTGGACAAAATTATGCACTGTATTATTCTCCTAAAAAAACACATGACAATGTGATAATGGGAGACTTGGTTGTTCCGATAAAGACAAAGAAAATTATCGCTAATATTTTGGGCATAAATGCCGAAATAAGCCCCTTTTCCTTTTTACAGCTCAACAATGAAATCCGTGATAAAATATATCAAAAAGTAATAGACGAAATCTGTTTTGAAGACAAGTTTCCTTTAGTAATAGACGCCTATGCCGGCGTAGGAATTTTGGGCGCCGTACTTGCAAAAAATGGTGCCACAGTTTATAATATAGAAA
>CAYIZR010000020.1:0-10607 GCA_964367755.1 uncultured Christensenella sp.
ACCTAACGTACTTCCAAAAGTTATGGTATCTATGCCGTATTCGTCACAATAATAGTTACCATCAAGGATTTTTTGCATATTATTATTTAACAAATTACTTCCCAAAAGCGCCAAAGTTTCTACCTCGGGGCCCTTTACCGGCTTATTTTCCACAGTTACCACTCGTCCGCACTGAATTGGACAAGTTAGACAACCTTTTGTCTTTACAAGATGTTTTTCTCTTAAGGTTTCTCCGCTTATTTTTTCGAAATCTTCAAAGCTCCCGTCTTGGTAGTTCTTTGTGGCAAGCAAATGCTTAAAATTCATTGTGCTTACAAGTCCTGCGGTCCCGTATGTTGGGAGCTGTTTGCCTGTAAGAGGATGAGAGGTCAAAGTTTTTATCCATTTCTTGCCTAACTCCTTAAACGCCTCTTGGTTTTCGTATTCTACTTTCATAGTGCCGCTTGCAACAAGGCCTTTTAGCATTTTACTGCCAAAAACCGCACCCACACCGTTTCTGCCGGCGGCTCTTTCTTGACTCATTACCGCAGCGTATCTAACGAGATTTTCTCCGGCTGGACCAATAACAAAAGTACCCTTGCCCTTGCCTCCCAATATTTCTTGGGTTTCTCCGGTAAGTTTGCCCCATATATCTGATGCGTCGCAAAACTCTATGACACCATCTATTATATTTATATAAGTTGGTTTTTTGGCTTTGCCGATAATAATAAGACCGTCGAAGCCTGCTCTTTTTAGATTTATTCCAAAACTTCCTCCGCAATTACTGGAAGTACATAACCCCGTTAGAGGAGAAATTGTAGATACATTAAATCTAGAACTACTCGGAGCCGTCGTTCCTGTAAGCGGAGAAGTGGTAATTACTATTGGATTGCTTGGGTCAAAAGGCTCAATTTTTTCCAAAACAGTGTCGTATAAAATTCTTCCTGCTAGTATTTTTCCACCTAAATACAGCTTGCGATACTCATCGCTAATCGGATAATCAGTAATACTTTCGTCGGTTAAATTTATTTTTGCAAATTTATTAGCATAGCCTTTCATTACTTCACCTCTATTTGTTATTATATTATAATACAGTAATAGTATATAACAAACGTGTTTTCTAGTCAATACCGCAAAAAACCTGCCACTACTAAATAAATAGCTCATACCGTCATCAATAACCTTATAAAAGTAAAAAATTAAGCCGTCAAAATAAATTAACGGCTTATATTTATTTTTTTTCTTAAATTCCTTTTTTATTTATTCCATAATTTGCTTTCTGGCACTCCGGTAGCTATTACTACGTCGTTTACTTCTTCGCTACTTAGGTTAGTAAGTTCTCCCCCTTGGCGGAGATCCGTCAAAGCTTTCATTACCGATTCAAAACGCCTCTTATTGATTTTGTTAGCGGCAGCAAATACTAAGCATCCCACCAAAAGAATGGCAGGAATGGCAATAAACATCCATTTTATTCCTCTAACTATCCCTGACATAGCATAAGTTGCCGGGTCAAACTCGGTAGTTGTATTTTTCAAAATATTGTATTCGTTTTGGTCAAATCCAACTGCTTTAAGCCCAAAGCCTAGTATGAATATTGATATGCCCGAAGTAAACTTCCTTAAAAATGTGGTTAACCCCGAATAAACTCCTTCCCTACGCTTAGCGGTAACGCACTCGTCAATATCGTAAATGTCAGATAACATCGACCACGTGGCAAGATTACCCGCTGCCGCGCCAAAGCCAATAAGGGCGGCAAAAAGACAAATGATCAATATCGGTGTCGTAGTATTGATAAACATAAACAGCAAAGAAACGATAATCCATATCGGTATACCTATAAACAAGGGAAAAACTTTGCCTTTTCTTTTGGCTATCTCTCCGTTTATCACCATAAAAATTAGCTGACTCACAAGCAAAACACCCATTACCAAAGTATAATTTTCGTACTGCAAAACCACTATGTCTATATAAAAAATAAATAGCGCCAAAACAAGGTCAACTGTCACTTGAAAGAATAAGAATATCCCCAAAAAGTTTCTATATGCCTTTAATTTGAACACCCCGAGCCAATCCTTTACCCTAACTTTTTCCATAAGAACCGGCAGAGGTTTTTCTTTAGTTCCCAAAAAAGCAAACAGCCAACAAAGCCCAAAAATCGCTCCGAAAACTAGCGCCATAACCAAATAGCCGTCTTTTTGCTCTGCTCCTATTCTTGTACCGCCTATTCCGTTTATAATAATTCCTGGTACAACAGCGGCAAGCAAGCTTGCTCCTCCGCTAAAGCACATTCTAATTGTAGTAAATGATGTCCTCTCGTTATAATTGTCAGTCATATCCGAAAGTATGGCGTTATATGGGACCATAACTATGGTAAATGCCGTGCCAAAAAACATATAAGCAAAGGCATAGTAGACTATCTTTGATGTTATACTTTGTATCCCAAAGGAGTAAAAAAGCATCACAAATGACAAAAACACTGGCAAAATACCTGCCAAAAAATAAATTCTTCTTCTGCCGAATTTGCTGCGTGTCCTATCAGATAACCTCCCTACAAGAGGGTCAGTTATAGCATCCCAAACTTTTCCAATCAAAATAATTAGAGTGGTCGCAATAATCGGTATTCCCTCAACCAACACAAGAAAATTCATATAAAAGAGGGAGAAAATCAAAAAAGAGCCCCCACCATAAATATCACCTGAAGCATAGGACAATTTATTTATTAGTTTGTTTTTCATAATGTCTCCATAAGCGGCCTAACCGCAGCAGTCATTTTTTTGATTATAAACTCCATTTTTTCCTTAGTCATATGACTATTTGCTCCCGATACCCCTAAAGAGTAGAGGCATTTTTTGCGACTGTCTATTACCGGCACGGCAACGCACCGAATATCTAAGGTTAGTTCGTTATCGTCTATAGAATAACCATTTTCCCTTATTTTCTCCAACTCCTCAAGGAGCTTATTTTCGGTAGTAATAGTTTTTGGCGTATAGGTTTCGTAAGTAATATTTGCTAGCATTAGTTCTCTTTCTGAATTATCTGCAAAAGCAAGCAGACATTTTCCTACCGAAGATGCGTGAAGAGGCTCTCTGTTGCCTATTTTTGCATTGACAACAAGTCGACTAGATGACTCGGCTTGTTCCACAATAACCGCGCCATCGTTACTTAACGCGCAAAGATGTACCGATTCTTCCACCTGACGGCACAATACCTCCATAATGCTCTTAATATGCCCAAGAATGTTTCTACCTTTATAATAATTATTGGACATTTGGAGTATTGCAGGGCCTACGCTGTACATACCACTCATACGGTTTATTTCTACCATATCTTTTTGGATAAATGTCTTAATTATTCTGGAAACCGTGCTTTTATTTATGCCCATAGCATTGGCTATCTCGGTAACGGTGCAAGCCCTTTTACCAGATATAAATTCCAGAACAGCTATACCGTTTTCCAGAGCCTTACTCATAGATTCCCTCGCATATAATTATTCAATATAATATTTTGCAAAACTTTATTTTTGCAATTTGCCTTTATCAAATCAGTAAAAGGCTTGTGCGCAAAAATTGCCTTAATAATGCTTTTATCCATTATGCTTAGAATTTCTTCCATTGGTTTATGGGCGGATTGCGAAATATTTTTTAAGGTCATACGGCTAAGTCTTTGACTTTCGCTCCTCTCTTTGGGATAGCCAAGGCCTAACTCATCTACAAAAAGCTTTTCAAACAAATATTCCAAATTTTTGTCCCCTGCCCAGCCAAAACCTTTATTGAGGGCAAGAGAAATACAATTACCGCCGTTTATCTGGCTAAAAAGCCAAGCGTCAAGAGAACTTTCAATAAGACCGCAAAAAACTTCGGGATATTGCATTGCAGAAATCAAAAAGCCTTGTCCTGTACCACAGCCGCCAACTACAAAATCCACCGCGCCTACATTTAGCAAAATTCCTGCCATAAATCCGGTATGAATGTAGGTAAGACCATTTTCGGCTGAGTCTTTTTCTGTCATTCCAACGTTTACTACTTCATGTCCACACTTTTTGATTGCGCTAATTATATATGCATTTTTGTCTCTTGCCGATACCTCATTTATTACTGCTATTTTCATAATTAAATCTCCTTATTTATTTTTCTTGCCACGGCATTTTCTGCCTTAATTACTATATCTTGTGCAGTTAGGTTGTATTCACTCATCAAAAATTCTTGAGTTCCCACCTGCCCGAATCTGTCATTGACTCCCACTAATTCAACTATCGTCGGCAGATTGGTGGACAACACTCCACAAACATCCTCGCCAAGTCCGCCAACTACATTATGGTTTTCTGCTGTAACAACGGCGCCGCACTCCTTTGCCGCTTTGATTATGCAATCCTTGTCTATTGGCTTAATTGTGTGCATATCAATAACTCTGGCAGAAATATTCTTTTTTAAGAGTATTTCTCTAGCTAAAAGCGCTTGATAAACCATTATACCACAGGCGATTATAGCAACGTCATCCCCCTTAGTTAACTCGTTGGCTTCGCCTATAATAAATGTAGCGTTGTCACGGTAAATCTTAGTTGTTTTCCTTCGACAGCTTCTTATATAGAAGTTGCCGTGAGTATTTGCTATTGTCTTAATTACTTTACCATACATTACGCTGTCGGCAGGCTCAATAACCGTCATATTAGGAACAAGACGCATAAGTCCCATATCCTCAAAGGGCATATGAGTTCCGCCGTTTGCCGTTGCGGTAACTCCGGCATCTCCCCCAACAATTTTGACGTTCATATCCTGATAAGCTAACGATAAAAATACTTGGTCAAAGGCTCTTCTTGTGGCAAAAACACCAAAGGCATGATAAAAAGGAATATACCCCATTGCCGACAATCCACCGCAAAAACCTACTGCGTGAGCTTCCATTATTCCGCAGTTTATTGTTCTGTTTGGGTATCTTTCTTGAAACATTTTGGTACCCATAGAATATTGTACATCACTTTCCACGTCAACAATATACGGGTTTTCTTTTGCCACCTCTATCAACGCATTGCAATACGCTACGCGCATTTCTACGGTATCTAATTCATACCTTTCTGCCAAAAACTTATTCATCGCATAGCCTCCGTTCAATATCACAGCACGCTTTATTTGACATTTCCTTATCTATCACCATATAGTGATTAAAGCCGTCAATTTCGGCAAAACAGCAGCCATGGCCTTTTTCTGTTTCTAGTATTACAGCTGTCGGCAAAGACGATTTTTTTGCCTCTATAAGGGTATTGTATATCGCCTCGGTATCGTGTCCGTTTACTGAGTATGTCTTAAGTCCGAAAGAACTTAGCTTTTCTGATAAGTCATATTGTTTACAAATTTGCTCGGTATATCCGTCAAGCTGTCTTTTATTATTGTCAACAATTAGTATTAGATTATTGAGGTTATTGTGGGCAATAAACTGAATTGCTTCCCAGTTTTGACCTTCTTGCAATTCTCCGTCCCCCACTATACAAAAAACAAAGCTGTCTAAATTTTGCATCCTACAGCCGTAGGCTACCCCGCTTGCTAGGGACAGACCTTGCCCAAGTGAGCCTGTGCTAATATCTATTCCTTTGGTTTTTAGCCTGTCACAATGACTTGGTAAAGAGGTGCCGTTTGCATTTAACGTTGCTAGCTCTTTATTAGGAAAATATCCAATACTTGCTAATGTTGCGTATAGAGCAGGACCACAATGACCTTTAGAAAGTACAAGTCTATCCCTGTCAAACTTATTAGGGTTTTTTGGGTCTATATTCATTATTCCATAATAAAGAACTGACAGCGCATCGACAATTGACATACTGCCCCCAATATGTCCATACCCTGCCGCCTCCATAGCTTTTATTGTAAGCTTTCTTATCGTTGCGGCTTGTTTTTTTAGGTTAAGTATGTCGGTCATTTTTTGCCTCCGCCTAAAAGAATACGCAAAAAGCTCATCTTCTTTCTTAAGGGTTTATCCTCATAAGAGTTAATAATGATTTCTTTATTTAGGCGGGAAGAATCCAACGTTGCAAGTGCAAACTGCAATACCTCACGCCCCTTTTCTCCCGACAAAACAGGCTCTCTGTCTTCCTTAATAGCATCAATAAAATCGTGGGTTGAACCAATAAAAGCATCCTGCCAATCGTGAGGAAAATCCCAAAACTCAGTAACTTTGCCATCTTTATAAAGTATTACCGGGGCTACGTCGGAAAGCATCTCTGCGGTACAGCGTGTTAGCCAAACTACTCCTCTACTTCCGGTAACTTCCATTCTTTCATCACAAGTATAATACTTGCCCTTAATATAAAGCTCCTCAGAAGAAGTAATATCCCAAACACCATATATTTTTTTGTCAAGATACTTCCACATAACAACTGCAGGGCAGTCTTGACAAACACCCCCCAAAATACGTGTTTCGTCAATCCAAGCAACTACCTTTTCCACTCCGCCTAATAAATCGATAAAGAGAGAAAACTTGTGATAGCCATCATCAAAAACCACCGGCCCGCCACCCGATAAGGTATCGTTTAGTCGCCAGCTCCAAGATAAGGTATCTACCTTCCAGCCTGTAGGCTCCAATTCTTCCTGACAAACTCCTTTTGCCCTAAGTTTGCTTGCCGGAGTATTGCAAGAATATAAGCCTCCGTTGTTCATTTTGTATCTTATACCCACTACATCGCCTATTTCGCCTTTGGCGATAAGCTCTTTCAAAAACAAATACGGCGGATAATGTACAAAGTTTTCATATACCTTAAGTTTGACATTGTTTTTCTTGGCCGCTTCTATCATTTTGTCACATTCTTCTATATTTAGCGCCATTGGCTTTTGCACCGAAACGTGCTTTTTTGCCTCGCAAGCCTTAATCGTCATATCGCAATGCAAATGGTGTGGTACAAGAATTTCTACCCCAACAACAGTAGGGTCGGAAAGTACTTCTTCATAGCTATCATAGACCTTAGGGATATTGTGCTCTGAAGCAAACTTTTCGGCGGCTTGTTTGCTCTTGTCATAAACGCCATAAAGCTCGGCGTCAACTCTGTCTTTATATCCGGCAACGTGCAAAGTAGCTATTCTTCCGCATCCTATTAAAACAAATCTTAACTTTTCCATATTTCCACCTCTTTTAGCTGATAGCCATTTTATATTGTTCCGTCCCAAGTAGACACTTTGGTTGTCTTTTCTTCCTCCTCGTCGAACCAATGGGTAGTAACCGTCTTTGATTCGGTATAAAACCTATAGGCATCCTTGCCCAAACAGTGCAAGTCACCAAAAAAGCTCTTTTTGTGTCCACAGAAAGGGAACACGCCTGTAGGCACAGGTATGCCTACATTTATTCCTACCATACCCGCGTGGGTTCTTTTGGCAAACTCTCGTGAAAAATAACCGCTTCGAGTATATATTACCGAACCATTACCAAACAAACTTGCATTCATAACTTTTATACCTTCTTCAAAATCCTTTACTCTTTTTATACAAAGTACAGGCCCGAATATTTCGCTTGATCCTACGTTCATATTAGGAGTAACTTTATCAAAAATTGTGGGACCTAGATAAAAGCCGTTTTCATAGCCTGGCACTGTCACTTCTCTGCCGTCTAAAACTAGCTCCGCTCCCTCGGCTATGCCTTCTTCTATCCTCTTAAGCACTTCTTGTTTGTGTTCGGGAGAATATACGGGGCCTAGCTTACTTGTCTTATCATAAGCAGGGCCGATTTTTAGTAATTTTGCAAGCTCAGCAATCTTTGCAACCAACTGGTCGGCTATTTCCTCTTGGGCCACAACTACGGGAAGAGCCATACAGCGTTCCCCTGCGCAACCAAAAGCGGCGTTAATTATTCCTGCGGCAGCGCGGTTGATAGGCGCGTCAGCTAGCACTAAAGCGTGGTTCTTTGCTTCGCAAAGCGCCTGAACTCTTTTGCCATTAGTGGTCCCAGTTGAATAAATATAGTGTCCTACCTTAGTAGAACCTACAAAGGATATACCTCTTATTATAGGATTAGTAAGTAGTTCGCCTGCTTCCTCTCTGCCACAAGAAATTACGTTTAACACTCCGTCGGGCAAACCTGCATCGCGATAAAGCTCACAAAACTTTAGCGAAGTCATAGGAGTGGCTCCCGATACTTTTAGTACCATTGTATTGCCTGCGGCAATGCAGTTTGGCGCCATCCAACCCATAGGTATCATCGCGGGAAAATTAAAGGGCGTTATCCCTGCAAATACTCCTAATGACTCTCTATAAAGCACGGTATCATAGCCTTTGGACGCATCCATCATAGATTCTCCCATCATCATAACCGGCGTAGAAATAGCTAGTTCGGTTGCCTCTCTTGCCTTAAGCACGTCACCTTTTGCCTCATCATAAACTTTGCCGTGTTCTTTAGCAACAAGAAGAGTCAATTCCTCTAGACGCTCGTCAATCAACTGTCTTACCTTATATAGTACTTGCACACGCTTATTAACCGGAGTGTTTGACCAAACAGTATACGCCTTTTCCGCATTACTAATTACTTGCCTAACCTCTTCAAGTTTTAGTCTTGGGCAGTCGGCAATATGCTCCCCTGTAGAAGGGTCATATACCTTATAAAACTTGTCAGCATTAGAGCTAACAAACTTATTATTTGTAAAATATTCTAACTTTTTCATATTACACTGTCTCCTTTTTTATTGCGTCCTCATATACCTCACGTTTTTCTTCCATATATGCAGGTATTGGTACATCCCACCAACCGAAAGCTTTTCCACCGGTAAAGGGGTGTTCTCTGGACACATCTATAGTAAGCATTGCTGGTTTCTTTTTTGCTATTGCACTAGCCAAATTATCTTTCAATTGGTCAATAGAGTTAGGCTTGTAAGAAGCAATTCCGAAATTTTTGGCAATGGAATAAAAATCAGGGCTATAAGCCTTGTTATCTTTCATAAAATCGTTGCCAAAGGCGCTATCTTTGCCCAAAACGTCAATTTGCAAATCTTTAATTGCCATCCAACCGCTATTGTCAACCAAAACAATAATTACTGGTATATCATATTGTGCTATGGTAGACAATTCTTGCATTATCATCATAAAATCGCCGTCCCCTAATAGGGCAACCACCGTTTGGTCAGGTTTTGCTAGTTTTGCGCCAATAGCCGCCGGAACTGCCCATCCCATTGAGGAAAAACCTCCCGTAGTAAGGTTACAATATGGCTTTGCATAACAGTATTCTTGAAATAGTTGGGCTTGAGTATTACCCGATGAAGTAGAAATAATGGTATCTTCGGGTAAGCTTTCGTTAAGCGCTCCTATTATTTGAGAAATCGTTAGCATATCGGTAGGATTATCACGCACTTTTTGCAAATATGCTTTCCATTCGGCGCGAAGAGCTTTTATTTCTTCAAGATAGTCCTTGTTTATTTTATAATCGCTAAATTGCTGGCAAAGACGGCTAACGGTATCAGTCAAATCCGCTACTATCCCCACATCCGCCAAATAATTTTTGCCAATTTCTCCAACGTCAATGTCAATGTGTATTAGTTTGGTATCAGGGAAGTTAAAACTTACTCCCTTACGGTAAGAACAAGTTGTTTCATCAGCAAATCTAGTCCCAAGCGCCAAAACAACATCGGCTTCACGACAAATTTTTAGTCCTATTGGCGTACCTTTGGAACCTGTATGGAAACAGTATTGCGGATGTGTTTCTGCCACAGCTCCCTTGCCTGCAAGGGTGGTAACAACACCTGCTCCCCACTTTGTGGCAAGCTTTATTATTTGCTCAGCGCATTTTGCCCGCAAAGCCCCGCCTCCGGCTAATATTACCGGTCTCTTAGCTGTTTTCATAAGCTCTATGGCTTTTTGCAAACTCTCATCGCTTGCCGAAGGAAGATGACAAATATCTTGCTTTGTAGTATCTTTTAGTTCTACATCTATTGCGGCAGCCTGCACATCCATAGGTAAAGTTACCACGCACGGGCCGCTTCTGCCTGTAGTCATAAGCCCAAATGCTCTATTTATAATTCTTGGAATCTGCCCTACAGTCTCGGCGCGCCAACTTCTTTTGGCAAGGGGCTCTAAACTCCTTATTATATTGCTGTCAGCATATCTTTCTATCTCTTGGAGGACACCAACTCCTTTCATATTGGTATGAGTGTCACCGCATAGCTGCAAAAATGCAGTAGAATCCACGTATGCTGTGCCAAGACCAATTGCAGTATTTAGCGAACCTGGTCCAATGGAAGAAAAAGAAACAAGTGGCCTTCCTGATACTCTATAGTAACCGTCGGCAATAGCCGTCGCCGCCTGCTCGTGCTTAACTTGAATGTACTTAATATTCCCCTTTGCATCCTCTTTTCTTATTGCGTCGAAAAGCCCAAGCACACCGTGACCTGGTATGCCCAGCACATAGGGTACGCCCTGATTTATTAGTTGCTTTACAATTATTTCCCCACCCGTTAATTTCATTTGACAATAGACCTCCGCTATTTAATTTGTTTATTTTGTGAAAAAAACTTCACAAAATACCCTGTTTACAACCTAATTATATTCTTGTTACCTAAGGCAAGTCAATACAAAAAAGAAAATGCCGTTGCGCCCTGTGCAACAATGTTTTTTATTTATATTGTTTTTACGGTTTCTTTTTACTAAAAATCACCTATATAACAG
>CAYIZR010000021.1:0-10404 GCA_964367755.1 uncultured Christensenella sp.
GTTTCAGTGGTTATCAAGGAGATATAGTAGTTCCCTTTTCTCCCGAAACAATATTGTCGGGAGTGGAAAGAATGGTCACCCCTGCCGACAAGCTGTATTATAAAAGAGAATTTGAATTTATTAAAGAAAACGATAGAGCGATACTTCATTTCGGCGCTGTAGATTATGAGTGTTTAGTAAGAGTAAACGGCAAAGAGGTTGGTACTCATAAGGGCGGATACTATCCCTTTTGTTTTGATGTTACTGACGTGATTTCCGAAGGCAAAAATGAAATTACCGTAGAAGTGGTTGACCCTTCAGATAAAGGCGCTCAGGCTAGAGGAAAACAATCATCCAAGCGTGGTGGTATATGGTACACTCCTCAATCGGGAATATGGCAGACGGCGTGGATTGAGCAACTATGCGACAATTATATTACTTATTTGAAAATGACTCCCGATATAGATAAGGATAGTTTGAGTGTGGAACTTGACTTTTTCAAAAGTTCAGAAACTGCGGTTATTGAGGTTTTTGACGGGGAAGCTGTGCTTGCATCGGTAACAACAAAAGACGGCAAAGCAGAAATAAAATTAGAAGATTATCAATGCTGGAGTCCGGAAAATCCAAAGCTATATGACATAGTAATAAAAACACAAAGCGATATGGTTTATTCCTATTTCGGAATGAGAAAATTCGGTATAGGAAAGGATGTTAATAATATACCAAGACTTATGCTTAACAATAAGCCTTATTTTCATAACGGGCTACTTGATCAAGGTTATTGGAGTGACGGTATGTATACTCCCCCAAGTGACGAGGCTATGATTTATGATATAAAGCTTATGAAAGAAATGGGCTTTAATATGCTAAGAAAGCATATAAAAATTGAACCGCTTAGGTGGTATTATCATTGTGACCGACTAGGAATGTTAGTTTGGCAAGATATGATAAACGGTGGCGGATTATACAAAATGAGCATAATCGGAATAACTCCCTTTATAGGTATTATGCTAAAGGATAACAAGTACAAGGCTTTTGCAAGAACCGATGTCAAGGGCAGAGAGGAATATTATATTGATTCTGAAAGAATGGTAAAGACACTTTATAATACCGTAAGTTTGGCGATGTGGGTACCTTTTAATGAAGGTTGGGGACAGTTTGACGCCGAAAAAGCATATAATTTTTATAAAAAACTTGACTCTACCCGCACCATTGACCACGCTAGTGGTTGGCACGATCAAAAATGCGGAGATTTTTGTAGCTTGCACGTTTATTTCCGCAAGATAAGAATGCCTAAGGACAAGAGGCCTATTATTTTGAGTGAATTTGGGGGATATAGCTTGCAGGCAAAGGGTCATATGTATAACAAAGAAAAATTCTTTGGCTACAAAAAGTACTATAATCAAGCCGAATTTGAGAAGGCGCTGGGAGAACTATATAAGAAGGGAGTAATTGACCAAATAGGCAAAGGACTGTCGGCAACCGTTTATACTGAGGTTAGCGACGTTGAGGATGAATGTAACGGTTTGGTTAGCTACGACAGGAAAGTAGTTAAAGTAAATATGGATTTTATTAAAGCAATTAACGAGCAGATAAAGCTCTAGACAGAGGTAAATAAATGGATAATATGAGTTTCCGCGTTTTGGATATTGTGATTAGAATGGCTGCCGAAGGGGAGTTTACTGTTATTGACAAAAACGATATTATGACGCAACTTGGAGAATACTTAGAAGTTGAGGAGCTTGACAGCATTATGGAAAATTTGGAGCTTCATGATATGATTGCTATGAAGTACTCCGACGAAAATGTATATTGTATAGCTCCTAGGCCAAGAGGAAGGCTTGCCTTCGAAAAAAACAAACTGCTAATCAAACAAAATTACGCTGCAAATGAGGCTATGTCCTCGGAAGTTAAGGTACAAGATAACAGTGTAAATGAAGCAGAAATAGTAAAAGATTTTTCTTATAATTTACCCACAGGTGCTATCAATTATAAGAAAATGGCAATAATATGCGGCATAAGCGCCTTTTTCGGAGGCTTTATCGCAGCAGTAATCGTATTGATTCTTGAGAGGATATTTTAAATGATATTAGGCAAAAAAGAAAGGGTTTTGATGAAAATTATTTACCAGCAGGCAAGCCGCAGTCCCAACGGGAAATGTTTGCTCGCTCCACTAGATTTGCTTGCAAAAATACCTTACAAGGTAAGTTTTAAGGAGTCCGAGCTGGACGAGATTTTGAATCAACTTGTATTAGATAACTATTTTGAATGTGAACGGGCAAAAAAACCCAATGGCGACCCAATGTATATAATAACTCTAAAAGAAAACGGGATAAGCTATCTCAGGGACAAAAGAGTTGCTCAAAGAAAGCTAGCTTTTCGAATAATACTTACCGCAATTATCGCCGCATTTTCATTTTCTATCAAATACATATTGCAAGCAATATTCGGATAAAAAATGAAAGACAAATTTGAGCTTATTTCCAAATATTCTCCCTGCGGTGACCAACAGCAGGCAATTGACAAACTTTGCGAAGGAATAACCGACGGGTTAAGAACGCAAGTACTTTTAGGTGTTACCGGTTCCGGCAAAACTTTTACCATGGCAAATGTTATTTCAAAGCTCAATCGCCCAGCTCTTGTTTTGGCGCATAACAAAACTTTGGCAGCGCAGCTTTGTAATGAATTTAAGGAGCTTTTTCCAAAAAACAGAGTAGAATATTTTGTTTCCTATTATGATTATTACCGACCCGAAGCCTATATACCGTCTAAGGATGTTTATATAGAAAAAGATATGTCAACCAATGACGAAATTGACAAATTACGCCACTCGGCAACGGCTTCTCTTGGAGAAAGAAGGGACGTTATTGTGGTTGCTTCGGTATCTTGCATATTTGGTTTGGGAGCCCCAGAGGAGTATTTCAAACAAATGATATCCCTTAGGCCAGATATGGAAATTGACAGGGACAAGCTGATTGATAAGTTAATAAGTTTGCAATACAAAAGGAGCGATATTGATTTTGTAAGAAGCACTTTTCGTGTTCGCGGTGACGTTTTAGAAATTTTTGCCAGCAACGCAAGCGCTTTTGCTATTAGAGTTGAGTTTTTCGGCGATACTATAGAAGGACTTTACGAAGAGGATGCTTTGACAGGAAAAATAGTATCTAAGCTTTCTCACGCCGCTATTTTCCCTGCCAGCCATTATGTAATTGGCGATGAAAAAATTGAGCAGACTTTGGAGAAGATTAAGGCGGATATGATATCAGAGTGCAAAGCTTTTGGTGAGCAAAACAAACTTATTGAACAGCAGAGGCTTAGAGAAAGAGTTTGTTACGATATGGAGATGATTAAAGAAATAGGCTATTGTTCGGGGATAGAAAATTATAGCCGTTATTTTGACGGAAGGCAAGAGGGCGAGCCGCCTTTTACATTGCTTGACTATTTTCCCGATGATTATATTATGTTTATTGATGAATCCCATATTTCCTTGCCGCAGCTAAGGGCTATGTACGCAGGGGATAGATCGCGCAAGGAGAATTTAGTAAATTACGGTTTTCGCTTGAAAGCCGCTTATGACAATCGACCGCTTAACTTTAGAGAGTTTTCCCAAAGATACAGCCAGGTTGTTTGTGTCAGCGCCACCCCGGGAGAATACGAATTACGGGAAGGGGGACAAATAGTACAGCAGCTTTTGCGCCCGACCGGTCTTATTGACCCGCCTATTATTATTAAAAAGACAGAAAACCAAATTGATGACCTATTAGGAGAAATAAATTCCACAATTGATAAAAAAGGCAGAATATTAATAACAACGTTGACCAAAAAAATGGCAGAAAATTTGACTGTATATTTAGTTGAACACGACATTAAGGCAACATATATGCATAGTGGAATAGACACATTGGAAAGAATATCCATAATAAACTCGCTAAGAAAAGGTGAGGTAGATGTTGTTGTGGGAATAAATCTTTTGCGTGAGGGATTGGACTTACCTGAAGTTATGTTAGTAGCAATTTTAGATGCCGATAAGGAAGGCTTTTTGAGGAGCAGAAGTTCTCTTATCCAAACGGTAGGGAGAGCGGCAAGAAATGTCGAAGCAAAGGTTATTATGTACGCCGACAATATAACAGACAGTATGAAAAGCGCTATGGAAGAGACCAAACGCCGTAGAGATTATCAAATAGAATATAACAAAAAACACAATATTATTCCAAAAACAATAATAAAAGAGATAAAAAACAGCTTGATTATTACAAGCAAAACAGAAAAGAGCCATAAGACAAAAATGAGCAGAAGCGAAATCGTCAAAGAAATAGAGAGAATGAGCGCAATGATGAGGGTGGCAAGTAGCAACCTGGACTTCGAAACCTGTATAAGATTACGTGATGAAATATCCGACTTGAAGAAGCTTCAGGGAGTAAAATAGATGAACGATATTATTATTAAGGGAGCAAGACAGAATAACTTAAAAAACATAAATGTTACACTACCAAGAGACAAACTGATAGTTTTTACAGGGTTGTCGGGCAGTGGCAAATCTAGTCTTGCCTTTGATACAATTTTTGCTGAGGGGCAGAGAAGGTATGTGGAGAGCTTATCAAGTTATGCCAGGCAGTTTTTAGGACAAATGGACAAACCTGACGTTGATAGTATAGAGGGATTAAGCCCGGCTATTAGCATAGACCAAAAGACAACTTCCCATAATCCGCGTTCTACAGTGGGTACGGTAACAGAAATATATGATTATTTGCGACTTCTTTTTTCCAGAATAGGGATTCCGCATTGTCCTCAGTGCGGTAAAGAGATTAAGTCTATTACCGTTGACCAAATAGTAGACAAAATTAAAGAAATGCCTATCGGGCAGAAGTTTTTGGTACTAGCACCTATTGTAAGGTCAAGAAAAGGGGAATATCACAAACAACTGGATAGCTTGCGTCGAAGCGGTTATGTGCGTGTTAAGGTGGACGGAAGTGTTTATAACTTAGAAGAAACAATAACTCTTGACAAAAATATAAAGCACGATATAAGCGTAGTAATTGACAGATTAGTAATGAAAGATGGTATCGAGCGCCGTCTAACGGACAGCATCGAGAACGCGTTAAAGCTGTCAGAGGGTGTAGTCGTTGTAGAAAAAGATGGCGAAGAAGAGCTTTTTTCTACTAATTATTCTTGTCCCGATTGTAATATTTCTTTGGGGGAAATAACTCCGAGGATGTTTTCTTTTAATTCTCCTTTTGGCGCTTGCGAAAGCTGCACAGGGCTAGGCTACAAAAACGAGCTGGATATAAAAAAACTTATTCCCGATGAAAGCATTTCCTTAAAAGAGGGGGCGATTAAGTGTTCGGGCTGGAATTTGGATATGGGCAAGATGACGATAATGCAGTTTACCGCTCTTTCAAAACGTTATAAGTTTTCTTTAGATACCCCTTATAAGGACTTACCTGCCGATATAAAAAAGATTTTGCTTTATGGTACCGGCGAAAGGATAGAAATGGTTGCCGAAGGCAAAAACTACAGTATGGCTTATAATAGCTACTATGAGGGAGTTATTAACAACCTTAACCGCAGGTATAAAGATACTCAAAGCGAAGGGGTTAGAATAGAAATAGAAAAGCTAATGACGTCAAAGCCTTGTGAGGTTTGCAACGGCAGAAGATTAAAAAAAGAGGTACTTAGTATTACTGTGGGCGGGAGGAATATTAGTGAAGTATCCGATATGCCAATCAATAGACTTACAGCATTTTTTGATGGACTTGTGTTAAATAATAGAGATAGCATAATAGCAACGCCAATATTAAAAGAACTAAAAGAGCGGGCGCAATTTTTGGTGGATGTAGGATTAGGGTATTTGACGTTATCTAGGTCAAGTGGAAGTCTTAGCGGAGGAGAGGCGCAGAGAATACGCCTTGCCACACAAATTGGTAGCGGACTTATGGGCGTTCTTTATATTTTGGATGAGCCAAGTATAGGCTTGCACCAGCGTGATAACCAAAAGTTAATAGCAACATTAAAAAGGCTAAGAAATCTTGGCAACACACTAATTGTTGTTGAGCACGATGAAGAAACAATAAGATCAGCCGATTACATTGTAGACATTGGGCCAAAAGCAGGCATAAACGGTGGCGAATTGGTCGCTTACGGTACCGTAAAGGACATATTAAGCAACCCAAAATCTATTACAGGCGACTATTTAAGCGGCAGAAGAAAAATAAAAGTTCCCGAGCAAAGAAGAAAGGGCAACGGTAACTGTTTGAGCATTTATGGAGCAAGGCAAAATAATCTAAAGAACATAAATATTGATTTTCCTTTAGGTATTTTGACGGTGGTTACCGGGGTAAGCGGTAGTGGCAAATCAAGCCTAGTTAATGGTATATTATATCCGCATTTAGCCAATAAGCTTAACAAGGCTATCTTGCGGGAAGGTAATTTTGAAGAGATAACAGGGATAGAGCACGTTGACAAGGTAATAGCCATTGACCAAAGCCCAATTGGAAGAACGCCTAGGAGTAATCCTGCTACCTATACAGGTGTTTTTACCTTTATAAGAGAGCTTTTTTCCAAAACTCCCGATGCGCTTTCTAGAGGTTACAGCGCAGGCAGATTTTCCTTTAACGTTAAGGGCGGACGTTGCGAAAACTGTAACGGCGATGGAATAATAACTATAGAAATGCATTTTTTGCCCGATGTATATGTTCCTTGCGAGGTTTGCCACGGCAAACGTTATAATAGAGAAACCTTAGAGGTAAAATTCAAAGGCAAAAATATTTTTGAAATACTTGATATGACGGTGGACGAAGCCTGTGATTTTTTTGAAAATATACCAAGGATTTATAATAAAATAAAGACATTAAAGGAAGTTGGATTAGGTTATATTAAGCTAGGACAGCCCGCAACTACTTTCAGCGGAGGGGAAGCCCAAAGAATTAAGCTTGCAACCGAGCTTAGTAAACGTTCTACCGGCAAGACGGTATATATATTGGACGAGCCAACAACAGGACTTCACGCCTATGATACCGACAAGCTAATAACAATACTAAATAGACTTGTAGACAGTGGCAATACAGCTATAGTGATAGAACATAACATAGATTTGATACGCGTTGCCGACCACATTATAGATTTAGGCCCCGAGGGAGGGGATGGCGGGGGAGAATTGCTTTGCGCAGGGACTCCGGAAGAAGTAAGAAACAACCTAATTAGCTATACTGCAAAATATATTTAAGACAAAACAAGGAAATTGTTGCTTACTGCCGAAAAAAAGCAATAGAGTTTTATATTGTCTCCGATGTTTGACATACAGGGCTTGGCAGAGTATAATTTAGGAAAAAATATTATTAACGGAAGACAATATAGTTTACGTTTTGGAGGAATTTTTGTATAAATACGAACTGCAAACTAAAGAAGAAGCATTTTTCAATATTACGTGTCAAGTAAAAGACGCTATCAAAAGAAGCGGAGTAAAGAGCGGTATTTGTTTGGTTTATTGTCCACATACTACCGCCGCTATTACTATAAATGAGAACGCCGACGAACATGTGGCCGAGGATGTTATTTGCGCCGCAAAAACCTTTTTCCCTAAGTTAGAAGCTTTTCGTCACGACGAAGGCAATAGCGATGGACATGTAAAAAGTAGTTTATTCGGGGTTAGTGAAACCTTGATAATAGAGGACGGAGAATTGGTACTTGGTTACTGGCAAGATATATATTTTGCGGAGTTTGACCCACCCAGAAACAGAAAATTTTACGTTAAAATCATAGAGGGTTAATTATGAAAGATAACAGAATAATAAAGCTTGCTAATAATCTTATCAATTATTCTTGTAAGCTAAAAAAGGGCGAAAAGGTTTTGATAGAAGCCTACGGAGTGCCTGTGGAAATGGTCACGGCTCTAATTGACGCCACCTATAAAGTTGGCGGACTTCCTTTTGTAGAGCTTTATGACAATAGAGTAAAAAGAGCTTTGTTAAAGGGACTAAATGAAGAGCTTGCCGACAAAATGAGAGAGTTTGACACCAAAAGAATGGAACAAATGGACGCCTATATAGGGCTACGTGGTGGCAATAATAGTATGGAGTTAAGCGACGTAAGCGACGAAAAAACCAAGCTTTATTGCTCAAAATATTCTTATCCGGTTCATCACGAACTTAGAGTTAATCACACCAATTGGGTTGTTTTGCGTTGGCCATCGGAAGGCATGGCGCAACTTGCCAAAATGAGCACCGAGGCATTTGAAGACTATTATTTTAATGTTTGCAATTTAGATTACAGCAAAATGGATAAAGCTATGGACTCGTTAAAAGATTTGATGGAAAGAACAGATAAAGTAAGGATTGTTGGAAAGGGTACCGATATTAGTTTTAGCATAAAAGGTATCGGCGCTAAAAAATGTAGCGGCTCTATGAATATTCCCGATGGCGAAGTGTATTCTGCCCCCATAAAAAACAGCGTTAATGGTGTTATTGCCTACAACGCGCCTTCCATAGAAAACGGCATAGAATTTAATGACGTTCGCCTTACGTTTAAGGATGGAAAAATAATTGATGCAGTTAGTAACCACACCGAGGCTTGCAACAAAATCTTTGATACCGACGAAGGAAGCCGCTTTGTGGGAGAATTTGCAATTGGTGTTAATCCATATATAACAAAACCGATTGGAGATATACTTTTTGATGAAAAAATAAGCGGTTCTATACATTTTACCCCAGGCTGCTGCTATGAGGATTGCGACAATGGCAACCAAAGCGCAGTGCATTGGGATTTGGTTTTGATACAGACCCCCGAATACGGTGGCGGAGAAATTTATTTCGACGACGTACTAATTAGAAAGGACGGAAGGTTTGTTATAGAGGAATTGGCAATGCTGAATCCTGAGAATTTGAAATAGGAGATTATATGAAAAAAGTCGCCGAAAAAAAAGGTATGTTAGGTATTAAAGTAAGGAAGCCTTCCTTTTGGCTTTATATATTGCCCGCACTTATAGTATGGCCGTTGGTTGCCCTTATTTTTAGGCACAAGACTGACAGAAGCGCTCTTAAAATGCGCAAGCTAAAAGACCCTGTTTTGGCAATTGCAAGCCATTGCAGTACTTTTGATATCGTTATTAGTGTACTTGCATTGCTTCCCAAAAGGTTTAATATAGTAACGGGCAAAGACTTGTTTTCTTGGCCGGCGCTTAAGCCTTTTATAAAACGGTTTGGAGCCATACCAAAGAGCCAAAACGCTATTGATTTACAAAGTATGAGAATAATGAAAGCAGCTGTGGAGCAAAATAGGAATATACTTATTTATCCCGAAGGCAAAACCAGTTTGGACGGTAAAAATTTGTTTTATATCAATCCGTCGATTTCTAAGTTTATCAAGTTTATTGATTGTGATGTAGTTATGGTCAAGACGAATGGCGTTTATCTAACAAAGCCGAGATATTTTCACGGTTTCCGCAGAGGAAAAATCCAAAGCAAGCCATATGTGCTTTTGACTAAAGAAGAGGTAAGGACCCTTAGCAATAAGGAAATATATAGCAAAGTTTCCGAAGCGCTTAAGTTTAACGACCACGTTTGGCAAAGGGAAAACAATGTTAAGTTTGTTAGTTCTCACCTTGCTCAAAATTTGAATTATATTCTTTATAAATGTCCCAAATGCGGCGCTGAATATGAAATGGAAAGCGACGAACATTATCTAACGTGCAAACGCTGTAATAACAAAGTAGAGTACACCCCTTACGGAGAATTAAAACCTATCGGCGACAGTGTGAGCCTTGACAGAGTAGATTTGTGGTATGATTATGAACGGGAAGAAGGGCTAAAAGAATTCTTAAAAGAAGGCTTCTATATGGAAAATCCTGTTAATTTACTTATTGAGGACAAGCAACAATCCGAGTATACTCAGCGTGGCGAAGGAGTTTTCTTTATGGATAAAGAGAATTTAGGGTATAAGGGAACTAAAGACGGCGAAAATATGGAAGTAATATTGCCGCTTAAACAGCTTAGTACAATAATTACCAAAAATAAAGAGGGAATAGACCTTGTTGTGGGAGAAGAGATTTATAGATTTTTGTTTACAGAACACAAATGGTCTTCAAAATATGGCAATATTGTGGAACAATATTGCGCTTACCGTAACGGATTATTAGCAAAAACCTAATAAAATCAGATTGTTAAATTTTTGATAAAATAAACAAAATTAAAAGAAAAAAACGCCTCTTAAAAGGGGCGTTTTTTGGAGCTGGTAGTCAGATTCGAACTGACGACCTGCGCATTACGAATGCGCTGCTCTACCGACTGAGCCATACCAGCGTTTACACGACATATATTGTAACCTCAGTTGTATAAAATGTCTACTAAATTGTAGCATAAAATATTTTTTTATGCTATAATCGGTCTAAATAACAATATAATAATTTATACATATAAAAAGATATTTATACAC